>JBHELE010000343.1:0-4590 GCA_046263235.1 Actinomycetota bacterium | reverse complement strand
AGATGTGGAAGCAGGTCCGCCCGGATGATCCCGCCACGCTCGTGTACACGTCGGGAACGACGGGCCCGCCCAAGGCCGTGATGATCACCCATCGGAACATCCTGTGGACCGCAGCGTCGGTGGCGAGGGCGTGGGACCTCCCCGTCGGCATGCGGGGCGTGTCATACCTTCCCCTCGCCCACATCGCCGAACGGATGATCAGCCACTACCTGGGGCTGTGGTTCGTCGGCTTCGGCGCGACGTGCCCCGAGATCACTCAGGTGACCGAGGCCGTCCGCGAGGTCCGCCCCGACGTCTTCCTGGGCGTCCCCCGCGTGTGGGAGAAGGTCCAGGCGGGGGTCATGGCGAAGCTGGCGGAGGAGCCCGATGCCCGCAAGCGGAAGATCGCGGAGCGGGCCATCCACGTGGCCAAGGAGGCGGTGCGACTCGAGCAGAAGCGCTCGCCCTCAGTGGCCGAGCGTGGCCGGCTGGTGCTGTTGCAGGCGCAACGGGCCGTGTTCGACCGCTTGGTGTACGGCAAGATCCGCCACGGCGCCGGCTTCGATCGGCTGAAGCACGCGATCACGGCGGCCGCGCCCATCTCCATGGACACGATGGAGTTCTTCCACGGCATCGGGATCCGGCTGCTCGAGGTATACGGCATGACGGAGGACTCCGGACCGGCCACGACGAACCTGCCGAACGACTTCAGGCTGGGGACCGTCGGAAAGCCCCTCCCCGGCGTGGAGGTTCGGCTGGCCGACGACGGCGAGATCCTGGTGCGGGGCGGGAACGTCGTCCCCGGCTACTACAAGGACCCGGAGAAGACCGCGGAGACCTTCGACGCCGAGGGGTGGCTCCACACCGGCGACATCGGGACGGTCGACGAGGACGGCTACTTCCGCGTGGTCGACCGGAAGAAGGAACTCATCATCACCGCGGGGGGGAAGAACATCTCGCCGGCGAACATCGAGGCGCTCCTTAAGGACCATCCGCTGATCGGACAGGCGTGCGCCATCGGCGACCGCCGGCCGTTCGTGTCGGCGCTGATCGTCCTGGACGGCGAGGTCGCGCCCGGGTGGGCGAAGGCGAACGGGATCGAGTTCGCCGACCTGGCGTCGTTCGCCGATCACCCCCGGGTCCGTGAGGAGATCGCCCGCGCCGTGGAGGACGCCAATCAGCACGTGTCGCAGGTCGAACGGGTCAAGCAATGGACGATCCTTCCCACGGAGTGGACGGCGGAGAGCGACGAGCTCACCCCGACCCTGAAGCTGAAGCGACGGGTCATCCACCAGAAGTACGCCGAGGAGATCGAATCGCTGTACGCCCGCTAGACCGGCGACCGTCGGCGCGTTCGATTCGGCCTAGGGCGCGCTCGGGCCGGTCTTCTGGGCCACCTCGAACACGTTGCCCTCGGGATCCCTGAAGTAGCACCAGTACTGCCCGGATTCCGGTCCGCCCTCGACCTCCGTGATGCGTTCGACCCCACGCGATTCGAGCTCGCGCACGGCGGCGTGGATGTCCCCGACGGCGAAGCCGACCTGGACGCGCCGCCGGTCGTACTGCGGATCCTCGGTGCGCCCCAGGAGCTCGAGCAGCCGGCCCTGGCCCATGTCGAACTGGACCCAGTCCTCACCCTCGGCCATCTCGGCCAGCCCCAGGATGTCCCGGTAGAAGCGGCGCTGCGCGTCGAGGTCGTCCGCCACGATGCCGATCCAAATCGGCCAACCGAGGTCCACGGACGCAGTGTGTCAGGGAACGGGGATGAGTTCCCGTCGGGCGATGACCCGGTCCACGATGCCGTAAGCGAGGGCCTCCTCCGCCCCCATGAAGTGGTCCCGGTCGGTGTCCTGGCGTATCCGTTCGATCGGTTGGCCGGTGTGCTGGGCCAGGACCTCCTCCATCCGACGCCGAAGGTGCAGGATCTCCTTCGCCTGGATCTCGACGTCGACGGACTGGCCCTGGGCGCCGCCGTGCGGTTGATGGATCATGACCCGAGCGTTCGGCAATGCGAACCGCTTGCCCGGCGCCCCGGCCGCCAGGATCACCGCCGCCGCCGACGCGGCGAGGCCGACGCAGATCGTGGACACGTCGGGGCGGATGTACTGGATGGTGTCGTAGATCGCGAACATCGACGTGGACGAGCCGCCGGGGGAGTTGAGGTACACGCTGATGTCGCGGTCGGGATCCTGCGACTCCAGGTGCAGCAGCTGGGCCATCACGAGATTGGCCAGGTCGTCATCCATCTCCTTCCCGATGAACACCACCCGGTCCTTCAACAGTCGCGAGTAGATGTCGAACGCCCGTTCCCCGCGGATCGACTCCTCGAGGACGATGGGGGTCTCGCGCATGGGGCCTCCTTGGGTATCATGCAACCGAGCAGTTGCACAAGAGCGTACGAGCGATATCTCGATGGCGCAACCCGTTGGTTGCGTGATGGCGGCAGGAGACGCAATGGACGGGTTCCACGGCGAGATCGAGCTCCCCGCGACCATCGAGGAGGTGTGGTCGGCCCTCACGGAACCGGATCGGCTCTCGGCGTGGTTCGGCGCCACGGCCGTGGAGGTCGAGCTTCGCCCGGGCGGGCGCATCACGTTCGGGGGTCTGGACGAGGTGTGGCGCGGCGTGGTGGAGGCAGTGGATCCCCCTCGGCTGCTCTCCTTTCGGTGGCTTCCGGCGCCCGATGCCGCTGTGGGTTCGCGAACGCGGGTCGAGTTCCGGCTCGAACCTCGCGGCGCCGCGACCCGGTTGTTCGTTCGGGAGATCCCGCTGTGGGGAACATCCGGCCCGACCGACCTGGTCGAGACGGGGGCGACGCGATGACGAAGGATCCGGCCGGACCGGTCTTCGCGGCGCTATCGGACCCCACGCGGCGTGACGTGGTCCGCCGCCTGGCGGGGGGCTCAGCCACCGCGACCGAGCTCGCCTCGTCGCTCCCGATCACGCGTCAGGCCGTGACGAAGCACCTGGCGTCGCTGGCCGATGCCGGACTCGTCCGGGCGGTGCGCCAGGGCCGCGAGGTTCGCTACGAGCTCACGCCCCGGCCACTGGGAGACGCGGTGTCGTGGATCGCCGACCTCGACACGACGTGGGCGGAGCGGTTGAACGCCCTCCGGGACCACGTCCGGCGCGGCCGGTAGGCCACGTAACGGCTACGACGACCGGTTGGCGCCCTTTCGCCACGCAACGGCTATGACGACCGGTTGGCGCCCTTTCGCCACCGCCGCCACACGTACCGTCCACCGAAGAAGGCCACCAGCAGGGCCAGGACGATGTAGCCGAACCTGGACAGGACCTTGTCAACGAAGGCCAGGTTCTCGCCGAAGATGTAGCCGAAGATCGAGATGCCCGTGGCCCACACGATGATGGCGGGCACGTCGAACAGCAGGAATCGCCGGTAGGGCATCTTCGCCACCCCGGCCGTGAACGGGATGAACGCGCCGGCGGCGGTGGCGTACCGCCCGATGGCCACGGTCCTCCCGCCGTGCCTCTTGAAGAATTCCTGGGCGCCCCGCAGCGGTTCCTCCAGCCGCCTGACGAGAGGGATCTTCTTGATGACTCCCATGCCGTATCGCCGGCCGATCCAGTACCCGGCGGACTCCCCGAGCGTGGCCGCGACGATCCCGATGATCACCACGGCCACGAGCTCCAGGTGTCCCGTCGCCGAATAGACCCCGCCCAACGCGAGGATCAGGTCGCCCGGGACGACCAGCCCGATGAAGATCGAACGCTCCGCCAGCACCGCGGCGGCGATGATGTAGTACCCGGCCACGACGAAGACCGGCTGTATCCAATCGACGAGCTGCTCGACGATGGACAGGCCGAGGAGCGCATCAGCGCCGGTCAGACCGATCACCGGTTCTGTCTACCAGTTTTTGCGCGGCCGTCGACGCCGGCGCTACCCTGACGGCCACCGAGCGCCCTGTCGGGTCGCTCGAGACGAACTCGATCTCCTGGAGGACGCGATGAACCCTGAGGACGTTCGAAAGGTCGGCGTGGTCGGATGCGGAATCATGGGGTCCGGCATCGTCGAGGTGTGCGCGAAGGCCGGGATGGAGGCCAGCTTCGTCGAGGTCGACGAGGAGCGCGTCGAAAAGGGCAGGCACTCGATCGAACGATCCATGGGCAAGGCGGTCGAGCGCGGCAAGCTCGACGCATCCGCCCGCGACGAAGCGATGTCGCGCATCAGCGGGTCGACCTCGCTCGAGGACATCGCCGATGCCGACTTCGTGGTGGAAGCGGTGACGGAAGATATGGATACGAAGCTCGAGGTGTTCCAGCGCCTGGACGAGCTGACGCGTCCGGACGTGGTGATGGCCACGAACACGTCGTCGCTTCCCATCGCGAACCTGGCCGCGGTGACGAAGCGCCCGGACAAGGTCCTGGGCGTTCATTTCTTCAACCCACCGCCGGTGATAAAGCTCCTCGAGCTGGTCCGCGCGCTCACGACGTCGGACGAGGTGGTCGAGTTCGCCCGGGGGTTCGCCGATCGCATCGGGAAGACTCCGGTCCTGGCCAAGGACCGCGCCGGGTTCATCGTCAACTTCCTGCTCGTTCCTTACCTGAACAGCGCCATTGAGATGCTGGACGAGGGGTTTGCCACGCGCGAGG
>JBHELE010000342.1:0-3694 GCA_046263235.1 Actinomycetota bacterium | reverse complement strand
ACCTGGAGGTGCTGATCCCACCGCCCGAGTTGTGCACCGACAACGCCGCGATGATCGCCTGCGCCGGCTACCACCGCCTCCTGAGAGGCGAGCGGACCGACCTCGAGGTGGAGGCGTCCCCCAGCCTTCCGCTGTCGTGGGGTCCTTCGCTGGCTGGCTGAGCCGCCACCGCGCGGTCCGCGCCGACCTGCCCCGCGGGACGTCACGTTCCTGTTCACCTACATCGAAGAATCCACGAAACGCTGGGGAAGAACGAGTACCTACCGCAGCGCGCCTGCGGCCATCGACGCGTTCGCGGCCGACCATCCCGGAGGCCGGGGAAGGCACGCCAGCGCGACGCGGGTGCGGTACCGGCTCCGAACCGAAGCGTACGCCGGGTCCAGCGCCACGTTCGCGAGCTGGTACGGGTCCGACGCGAGGTCGTACAGCTCCTCCTCGCCCGTGGCGTACCGCACATAGCTGTACCGCTCGCCGTGCAGCTGGCAAAAGGCCGGGGCACCGCCGAACTGCCCGTGCTCGATCAGCAGGGCGTCCCGCCAGAACCGATCCTGTCCGTCGAAGAGTGGAACGAGACTCCTCCCTTCGGCGCCGGGAAGGGTCGCTCCGGCAAGCGCGGCCCAGGTCGGGGCGAAGTCCACGTTTCCTACTACGTGACGGTCGGTGGCGGCGGGTCGCACGCGGCCGTCCCACCGCACCACGAGCGGGATGCGCACGGACTCCTCGTAGGGGAGGTTCTTGGCGCTCAGCCCGTGTTCGCCCAGCAGATAGCCGTTGTCGGAGGCGAACATGATGATTGTGTCGCGCAGTCGGCCGGTCCGGCGCAGCGCGTCCACGATGCGATCGATGGACCGGTCGACGGCCAGCAGCGCGCGGAGCATGTTCGTGCGCAGCTCGTCGAGGCGCGTTCGGCTCGCTGAGGAGATCGGTAGGGCCCGCCGAACGTATGCCGGCTTATCGGAGCGGTCGCGTTCGTCGTAGCTCGGCGGACGAGCCGGGTCCAGACTGGAGAACGCGTCGCGGTCGCGGACGGCCGGGTCGGCCGGCTCGTGCGGCGCGTACGGCGCGAAGTACAGGAACAGCGGCTCCTCCGGCGACACGCCCTCGATGAACTCGACCGCGAAGTCCGCGAACACGTCGGTGGCGTACTCGTTCCGGCCCGTGCGCACCGGCGCCCCATCGACCGACAAGGGGATCCCGAAGTACCCGACGTGCGTCATTGCCACCCAGCGGTCCCATCCGGGCGGAACGTGGGTGGCTTCGTTGTACTGGTTCAGGTACTTGCCGACCAGGGCGGTGCGATAGCCGGCTACCTGAAGAGCCGTGGCGATGGTGAGCGGCTCCCGGGGGCGAAAGGCGTCCCACCCTCCCCGCGATCCTTCGTTCGCGTACACGCCGGTGGTGTGCGAGTACTGCCCGGTGAGGATGGTGGCGCGGCTCGGGCAGCACAGCGGGTTCACCGTGTACGCCTTCGCGAAGGTCGTTCCCTTCGCCACGAGCTCCGCCTGGAGCGTCGGCATGCGGCGAAGCTGGTCCGCTCGCTGATCGTCGGTGAGGATGAGCACTATGTTCGGCCGGCCGTCTGTCCCGGGCGCCGGTGTTGGGTGCGCCGCGGGCGGTACCGGGATGGCGACCACGGCCGCCAGCACCGCGATGATCAGCGCTCTTCTCACCACAGCCCCCTCGCGGGCGGCAGGTCCGATGGCCCGTCGTCCCCGCTCGTGAACCCGCTACATCCGGTTCCAGACGTACTGCGGGGCCTTCTCCGTCTGGCGGATCCGCAGGGCCAATCCCCGCAGCAGCTTCTTACCCAGGAACGGAACCTCGTCGATGAGGCGGCTGAAGTCGCGCGCCTCGATGCGGTAGAGGTCGGTGGGGGTCGTCGCCACGACGCTCGCCGCCCGGGGGCTCTGGTCGAGCAGGGCCATCTCGCCGAAGAAGTCACCCGCACCGAGCTCGGCCACGCTTCGACCGCCGATAACGACGTCGCAGGAACCGGCGACGATCACGAAGAAGTCCTTGCCGGGTTCGCCCTCCCTGGCGATGACCGTCCCGGCGTCGACCGAGGCGGGCTGCGTCACGGCGGCCACGTGCCGAAGCTCGGTCTGGGTGCAGGCGGAGAACATTGGCACCTGCTCGAGGAGCTTCATCTTGTTCCCGGCGGTTCTCATGGGCCTCCTCTCGTTGCGGCGCCACATTCTATCCGCGTCCCCCCTGCCAGGCCGGCCCGCGTTGACTGCTTCGCGATCACGGCTCTAGACTGTTAGCACTCGAGCGCGCTGAGTGCTAAACACCGCGCGTGGGCAGTCGTGTCAAAAGGAGGAGGCAGATGGCGAAGTCGTTCAACCTGGAACCGCTGGAGGACCGCGTCGTGGTCAAGCCTAGCGAGGAGGAAGAGACCACCGCATCGGGTCTGGTGATCCCGGACACGGCGAAGGAGCGCCCCCAGGAGGGCGAGGTCGTGGCCGTGGGCCCGGGCCGGTTCGAGGACGGCCAGCGGATCCCCGTCGACGTGAAGGTCGGCGACAAGGTCATCTACTCGAAGTACGGGGGGACCGAGGTCAAGCTCGAGGGCGACGAGTACCTGATCCTTTCGGCCCGCGACGTCCTCGCCGTCGTCAAGAAGTAGCTCGCGGCGAATCGCGCGCGACGCCTGAGAAGGGGGACATATGCCAGCAAAGGAGCTCAAGTTCAACGAGGACGCCCGGCGGGCCCTCGAGTCCGGCGTCGACAAGTTGGCGGATGCCGTGGCCGTCACGCTCGGACCGAAGGGCCGCAACGTCGTTCTCGACAAGAAGTGGGGAGCCCCCACGATCACGAACGACGGGGTGACCATCGCCAAGGAGGTCGAGCTGGAGGACCCATACGAGAACATGGGCGCCCAGCTCGCCAAGGAAGTGGCCACGAAGACCAACGACGTGGCCGGCGACGGGACCACGACGGCGACCGTGCTCGCCCGGTCGATGGTGAAGCTGGGGATGAAGAACGTCGCCGCCGGCGCGAACCCCATGGCGCTGAAGCGGGGGATCGAGCGCGGCGTCGCCGCGGCTGTCGATCACATCGGCAAGCAGGCCCGCGACGTCGAGGGCAAGGACGAGATCGCTCACGTGGCCACCATCTCGGCGGCCGAGCGGGCCATCGGCGACACGATCGCCGAGGCCTTCGAGAAGGTCGGCAAGGACGGCGTGATCACGGTGGAGGAATCGCAGACCTTCGGCATCGAGCTCGAGTTCGTCGAGGGAATGCAGTTCGACAAGGGATACATCTCGCCGTACTTCGTGACCGACCCGGACCGGATGGAGACGGTCTACGAGGACCCCTACATCCTGCTGGTCGGCAAGAAGATCTCAAGCGTGCAGGACCTGCTGCCCTTGCTGGAGAAGGTCGTGCAGGCGGGGAAGCCGCTGCTGATCATCGCCGAGGACGTGGAAGGCGAGGCCCTGGCCACCCTGGTGGTCAACAAGATCCGGGGGACCTTCCAGTCCGTCGCGGTGAAGGCGCCGGGATTCGGCGACCGCCGCAAGGCCATGCTCCAGGACATGGCCATCCTGACCGGCGGCCAGGTCATCTCGGAGGAGATCGGCGTCAAGCTCGAGAACGTGTCGCTGGACATGCTCGGCCGCGCCCGCAAGGTCGTGGTGACCAAGGAGGACACCACGATCGTCGAGGGCCAAGGGGATGCGGAGGAGATCAAGGG
>JBHELE010000341.1:0-4644 GCA_046263235.1 Actinomycetota bacterium | reverse complement strand
CGCCCTGATGAACGCGGCGATCAGTCCGGTGCACGCCACCATCCCGAACGCGATCCAGGTCGCGTTGCCGGCGACCGTCAGCAGCGGGCTGAGCGACGACGACGTCTCGGGCCCCGGTGATCCCAGGCCGGCCAGGACGGCCACGGCCTCCACCCCGACCGCCCCGACGAGGACCCAGGCCATTCGGTTGATCGGCTGTCGCGGCAGCTTTCGATCGGTCAGATACCAGTGCCCGAGGAGCAGCCCGTCGAGCACGGCGCCGGTGAACACGGCGCCGGCCAGGAGCTGAACGAGGCTCAAGACGAACCCACCGCCGGTGGCGATGGCGAACATGACCAGCATGCCGATCGCCACCCCCGCCGTGCCGACGCCCAGGATCAGGCCGACGAGCGGGCGGCGAGCGGCCAGCACCGCGACGGCGGCGAACGTGGTCGCACCGAGTGCGAGCGCCAGGACCATCCCCGTCCTCGCCGACCCCGGATCGGCGAAGGCCGCGCCGCTTCCGGTGGAGGCCGCGGCCGACAGCGCCAGGACGATCACGACCCCGCCCGTGAGATAGAAGAACCCGCGGCGGACCTCCGACCGCAGCGGCGTGAGGAACAGCAGCGCAGCCCCCCCGGCGGCCGCCTCGGCCAGAACGAGAGCGAGAACGCCCGACGCGCCGGTCACCGGCCGGCGCGGAATTGAGTCAGGACCGTCACGCCCATAGCGTATTCGGGTGACCGCGAATGAGGGGCTGACTGCCGGGCTCGAAGGTGCGGCTCGGGACACGGTGACCGAGGCGATGACGGCAGATCATGTCCGCAGCGGGGACGTTCGCGCCCTGGCCACGCCGGTCGTGCTGGCGTTGGTGGAGCGGGCCGCCGTCGCGTCGCTCGCCGGGAAGCTGCCCGAAGGCTCGACATCGGTGGGCGCGGCGGTCGAGCTCGCCCACCTCGCCCCGACGCCGGTCGGGGCGGTCGTGACCGCTCGGGCCCGTCTGGACGAGGTGGAGGGAGGCCGCCGGCTGACGTTCTCGTTCTCGGTCACGGACCCCGCCGGCGAGGTGGCCACGGGGACCCACGTGCGCGTGGTCGTCGACCGGGATCGGTTCGAGCAGACGGCACTGGAGCGCGAACGCTAGCGACTCCGACGCCCGGCGCCGGTCGGGAGCGGTTCACCCCAGATACGACGCCCGCTTCATGAGGGTCGAGTCCACCAGCACGTTGATGCACGCCGGCACACCCGAGTCGAACGCTCGCCCCAGCGCGGGCCGGATCTCCTTCGGGTGGGTGACGAGCTCGCCGTGGCCGCCCAGGCCCGCCACCATCTTGTGATACGGCGCCTCCGGGTCGAGGACCGACGCCGGGGCGTTGCCGGGCCCGTACAACGTTTCCTGCATGGTCCGGATCTGACCCCACGCGCCGTCGTTCCCGATGATCCCCACGAAGGGGATCCTCTGTCGGATCGCGCTCTCGTACTCCATGGCGTTCAGGCCGAAGGACCCGTCGCCGTAGATGATCGCGACCTGCTTGTCCGGCTTGGCCAGCCTGGCGGCGATGGCGAAACCGGGACCCACTCCCAGGCATCCGAACGGACCGGGGTCGAGCCAGTGGCCGGGGTGCCGGGCGTTCACGATGGACGCGCTCACGCCGACGATGTCTCCGCCGTCGCCGACCACGACGGCGTCCGGGTCCAGGAAGTCCCGGATCTCCCGGGCGAACCGTTGTGGATGGATCGGAACGGCGTCGGACTCCATGCCGGCTTTCGATTCGTTGAGCAGTCGCTCTTCCTCGGCCCGCACCTCGGCCGTCCAGGACGGCTCCTCGGTCGACCCGGCCCCCGCCGCCAGCAGCTGTTCGATGACCGCGCGGGGGTCTCCCACGATCCCCAGGTCGATGCGGCGGTTTCGGCCGATGTGCACGGCGTCGACGTCCACCTGGATCACCTTCACGTCGTCGGCGTACCCGCGCTGCCCGAATCCGAGCCGGAAGTCCCAGTCGACCCCCAGGGCCAGGATGACGTCGGCCCGGCCGAGGGCGAACCGCCGAGCCGCGGCGAAGAACGACGGGTGGTCCGGGGGCAGGCAGCCACGGCCGAGGGAGTTCATGAAGACGGGGACCTTCAGCGCGTCGGCCAGCGCGGCCAGCGCCTCATGGGCACCCGACCACCGGACACCCGCCCCGGCGAAGACGATCGGCCGTTCCGCGCCGGCCAGCACCTTCGCGGCCTCCTTGACGAGATCGGGATCACCCTGCGGCCGGGCCTCGATTCGATATCCGTCCGGAAGCCCCTGGTCGGCAGGCGGAGCGTTGAACTGTACGTCGAGCGGGATCTCCAGGAAGGCCGGGCCCATCCGCCCGGTCGTGGCATGGCGAAGGGCCGTCGTCACGTGGTCTCCCAGCCGGCGGACGTCGATGCATCGTCCGGCCCACTTGGTGACCGAGGACAGCAGCGTGAGGTGGTCCATCTCCTGCAGCGACCCCATCCCGAACTCGATGGTCGGGTTGGTCCCGGTCAGCAACAGGACCGGCGAGTTGGCATACATCGCGTTGGCCACGCCCGTGACGGCATCGGTCACCCCGGGACCCGGCGTCACCCCGACCACCCCGAGCCGACCGGTGACCCTCGCCCACCCGTCGGCGGCGTGGGCAGCGGATTGCTCGTGCCGGAAGTCCACGAGCCGAACCCCTTCCTCCACGCAGCCGTCGTAAATCGGCGCGATGTGCCCCCCGGACAGCGTGAACAGGTTGCGAACGCCCTCCCCCCTCAGGATCTGGGCGACCAGGTGCCCACCGTGCCTGGGCTTGTCCATTCGATCTCCGTTCGTGGTCGGCTCGGGTAGTAAAGCCGCGGCGGCGGGTCGGCGCAACGGACCGGCATTCATCCCGTAGCCGCTACCCTGACCCGCATGCGGTGGTTCCGAAGCCGAGGCGGCGACAGGCCGAAGGTCGCCGCGGTGCGCCCTGCCGGCCGCCGCCCCACTCCGACAGCGGTCCGGCGGCGCGACGACGCCGACTGGCGCTCGTACGACCTCGTGGCGGAGGCCTATGCCCGCGTCCGGGCCCCCGAGACCGGAACCGTGGCGAGCGACCTGGTACGAATGCTCGGGCTCGACCCCGGCAACCGAGTGCTGGACGTCGGAACCGGAACGGGCGTCGCGGCGCGGGCCGCCGCCGACGCGCTCGGCCCGACGGGACTGAGCGTCGGCATCGACCCGTCGATGCCCATGCTGTCCATCGCTCGACGGGAGGTCTCGGCGGCGAGGTTCGCCGCGGCTCGAGCGATCGACCTGCCATTCGCCGATCACGCGTTCGACGCCGTCGTGGCGGCGTTCACCCTCGCCGGGTTCCAGAAGTACGACACCGCCCTGTTCGACATGCTGCGCGTCCTGAAGGCGGGAGGTCGTTTGGGTGTGTGCACGTGGGGTCGAAGCGAGGACGAGTTCACCAGAACGTGGCGCGAGGTCGCCGAGTCGTTCGCCGGGGTCGAGATCCTCCGCGACGCCGCGGCCCGCGCCATGCCGTGGGCCGAGCGATTCGAAGACCCGGCGCGCCTGAAGGACACCCTGTACGACGCCGGCCTCCGGAACATTCGGGTCGAGCGTCGGGAGTACCGGTTCGAGGTCCGGCAGGAGGACTATCTCGCGGGTGGAGAGATCACCTCCATGGGCCGGTTCCTCCACCAGATGCTGGGCGACGAGCTCTGGGAAACGTTTCGGCGTCGGGTGCGGGACGCGTTCGCCCAGCGGTTCCCCGACACGTTCAACGATTTCCGGGAGGCCGTCCTGGCGGTCGGGACGAAGCCCTAGTCGAGCTGCAGCTGTCGGAACGCCTCGGCGTGCTCCGCCCCGATCCGTCGGCCGTTCTCCTCCGCCTCGACCGGGAGCCAGTCCTCGAAGAACCCCAGCATGTCCCCTTCGACCTGGCTGCGATGCTCCCGGAGCGCCTCGAGCTTTCGGTCCAGGAACCCCGTGATGTCCTCGTAGAGGTTCGGCTCCACGGTCCAGGCCAGCCGGACTTCGGGAACGCTCCACACGGCCAGCCCTTCCGACAGGTGTTCGGAGAAGAAATGCGGGTTCCCCGCGCCCGGGAAGACCGCGTCGAGCGTGATGGCCCCGGCCGTTCGGTGGTCCGAGTGGTTGTAGTACCGGTTTCCGAAGAACCACGCGGTCGGGTCGCACGACACGACCGTCGCCGGCTGGAGGCGCCGGATCGACCGAGCCACCTCCGCCTGCAGCTCCAGTGTGTTGCGGAGCTCGCCGTCGTGGACCCCGAGCACGTCGGTTCCCGCCAATCCCAGGACCTTGCCGGCGTTCGCCGTCTCCTCCGCCCGGATCCGGGCCAGCTCGGCGCGGTCCTGGGCCGGGTCCTGCGACCCCCGGTCGCCGTTCGTGAGGATCAACAGGTGGACCTCGCGGCCGGCGGCCGCCCACTTGGCCAGGGTGCCACCGGAGGAGATCTCGGCGTCGTCGGGGTGGGCGAAGACGCCGAGGACCGGCCCGGCCGGGGCCTCCCCCGATGCGGCCTCCGTCATTGCGCCGGGCCGCCGTTCGCCGCGTACCGCTCGATGTACCGAATGAGGGTCCGGGCGGGGGATCCTGTGGCACCACGCGGCCAGTCGGGCTCGGCGGCCGAGACGAACGCCGGGCCCGCCACGTCGATG
>JBHELE010000340.1:0-6146 GCA_046263235.1 Actinomycetota bacterium | reverse complement strand
CGGCTACGTCGCGTACCCAGGTGTTCGGCGAGGGACCCCGCGACATCATGTTCATTCCGGCGGGGGCGACGACTCGGCCATCGAGTTCGCCGACCGCGGCCAGCACGTGTTGAAAGGGGTGCCCGGGGAGTGGCCGCTGTACGAGATTGTCGGCGTCCCGTAACGGTTGCGAACGGCAGTCAGAGCCTCAATCGAGCGGTGGGCGCGAGAGGATTTGAACCTCCACGGGGTTGCCCCCACAGGAACCTGAATCCTGCGCGTCTGCCATGTTCCGCCACGCGCCCGAGCAGCACGGACGATGGTAGCAGCAGGCTCGAGAGGACTGACGAAAAGGTCCCCCGGATATAATCCCTCCCGGCGCCCCCACCCCCGGACCGCCCCTGACCTGCGGAAACGAGCCGAATTGGGAATCCTCAACGACTTCGAACGCCGTCTGGAGGGCCTGATCGAAGGCGTGTTCACCAAGGCGTTTCGAACCGGGGTCCATCCGGTCGAGCTGGCCAACCGGATCATTCGGGAGATGGACGCGAACAAGACCGTCGGCGTTCGGCAGGTGTGGGTCCCCAATCGGTTCACCTTCACGCTGTCGGGGGCGGACTACGAGCGGTTCGAACAGACCGAGAAGGCGCTCCGGCGGGAGCTGGAGCAGGTCGTCACCGAGGGCGCCGCCGAGCGGGGGTGGGGGTTGGTCGGTCCCGCCGAGGTCGTGTTCGTCACAGACGAAGGAATCAAGCAAGGGGAGTATCGCTGCGAGGCGTCCCTCGTGGAGGGACCGACCACGGGCCAGCCGGCCGTCACGCCGGAGGCGAGACGGGAGCAGCGAGCATCCGCCGACGGCGCCGAGCTGGTCCTGATCGAACGGGGGAAGGCCGGCCGGGCGTTCCCGCTCAGGAAGGATCGGGTAAGCATCGGCCGGCTGGAGGAGTCCGATATCGCTCTGTCAGACCCGGGAGTGAGCAGGCGCCACGCCGAGGTACAGCGACGAGACGGCGACTTCGTCGTCGTCGATCTCGGCTCGACCAACGGCACGATGGTGAACGAGGCGGCGATCTCCGAACGGACGCTGCAGCCGGGAGACCGAATCACCATCGGTCGCAGCGTGCTCGAATTCAGGAGAGCCTGACCGGGTGCCTCCGTTCGTCCTGACCGTTCTGCAGATCGTGTTCCTCGCGTTCCTGTACTTCTTCATCTGGCGAGCCATTCGATCCGTCACCGCCGACCTTCGAGGTGGTGCCTCCACCGCGGCGCCATCACGGCCGGGCCGAAGTGAGGGCGCCCGACCGGCGTCGAAGGCCCGGCCGCCGAAGACCCTCGTGCTCTTGAACGAGAAGGGGGGAAAGGTCGCGACCCACCAGCTCGACGGCGACCAGCTCCAGATCGGCCGCGCAGACGCGTGCCAGATCCAGCTGTCGGACACCTACGCGTCGCAGTTCCACGCGCGGATCTACCGCCAGGACGGCTCGTGGTTCGTGGAGGACCTCGGCTCGACGAACGGCACGTACCTGAACCAGCGGCGCATCACGTCTCCGGCGGAGCTTCGGGCGGGTGACCGCCTTCGCATCGGCAAGACGTCCATGGAGTTTCGCCGATGAGAGTCCGCGCCGGGGTGCGGACCGACGTCGGGCGGATCCGAGAGCGAAACGAGGACGCGTATCTCGTCCGGGAGCCGCTGTTCGCCGTCGCCGATGGAATGGGCGGGCACCAGGGCGGCGACGTCGCGTCCGCCATGATGCTGGACGCCCTCGAAGGTCTGGACCTTCCGGCGGACGGCGCGCTGGACGCGCTGCTCGACGGGATCAAGCGGGCGAACGCCGACGTGCTCCGGCGAGGCGAGTCCGACCGAGCGCTCCGCGGCATGGGGACGACACTGACCGCGGTGATCACCGACGAGGAGAAGGGGTACGTCGCCCACGTCGGCGACTCCCGCGCCTATCTCCTTCGCGACGGGTCCATCCAGCGCCTGACCCGAGATCACACGCTCGTGGAACGGATGGTGGAGGAGGGTCGCCTTCGACCCGAGCAGGCCCGCAACCACCCGCAGCAGAACATCCTGACCAGGGTCCTGGGCGTCGACGACGACGTCGAAGTGGACGACCTCACCCTCGATCCGATCCAGCCGGGCGACCGCATCCTGCTCTGCACCGACGGCCTGACGCACATGGTCGACGACGACCGAATCGAGCAGATCCTCAAGGACGAGGCCGACCCGCAGAGCGCCGCGGACGAACTGGTCGAGGAAGCCATCGGCGCGGGGGGCGAGGACAACGTCACGGTCATCGTGCTCGACATCGAGGAGGGCGAGCCCGACGCCGACTCGGCGGCGCCTGAGGTCGGTCGCCGATCCAGCGGCCAGTCCCCACCCAACCCCACGGTCGCGGCGACTTCCCCGCCGGCTGCCGAGTCCGTCCAGCGCGCCGATACGGTCGCGCAGCCCGCCGCCGCTCCCGAGCCGGAGGCCACCGAAGGACGACGGCCGGGACGGGTCCGGCGGTGGGGCGTTCGACTCGCCGTCGTCGCCGTCTTGGTCCTGGCGGCGCTGTTCGGGCTTCGGCTGTACGTCAACCAGCAGTGGTACGTGGGCGAGTCCGCCGGCCGAGTCGCGATCTATCACGGCGTCCCGACCACCGTCCTCGGGTTCGACCTGTCACACGTGGCCACCTCGACCGACCTGTCCGCCGCGGAGGTCGAGCAGGTGCCGTTCTATCGAAACCTTGGGGACGGCATCACGGCCGACAGCTTCGAGGAGGCCTGGGACATCGTGCGGCAGATGCGCGCCGACCTGCAGGGCGCCGAGGGGGGTGCCGGGTGAGCGCTGAAGTCGGGCTGGCCGGGCCGGCGCCGCGGCGCGGAACACAGCTCGCCCTGACCCTGCTGGCCGTCGTGCTTTCGGTCGGCGCCTACGTCCTGGTCGTCATGGGTCGCTCCGGGAGGACCCCAACGGGGGTGACGGGTTTCGTGACGGCGTTCGCCCTGGCCTACGTGGGCACGCATGTGCTGATCCGGAGATTCGCTCCCGCCGCCGACCCCACGCTGTTCCCTACGGCCGCGGTCCTGGCCGGCCTGGGATACGCGATGATCTACCGGCTCGATCCCGATCTGGCCGGCGAGCAGTTCGGCTGGTTGTTGTTCGGCCTGGGGTTGTTCGCCGCCACGCTGATCGTGGTCAGGGATCAACGGTCCCTGGACGCGTACACGTACACGATCGGGGTGATCGGGCTGTTCCTGCTCCTGCTTCCCATCGCTCCGGGGCTGGGGCGAACGATCAACGGCGCCCGGCTCTGGGTCAGGCTCGGTCCCTTGTCGTTCCAACCGTCGGAGATCGGAAAGGTCCTGATCGTGATCTTCCTCGCGTCCTATCTGAACGCGAAGAAGGAGCTCCTGGCGATGGCGACCCGCCGGATCGGCCCGATCAGGCTGCCGGAACCGCGCTATCTCGGTCCGCTCCTGCTGGCCTGGTTCGTCTCGCTGGCCGTGTTGTTCATGGAGAAGGATCTCGGCTCGTCCCTGCTGTTCTTCGGGATCTTCGTGATCATGCTGTGGACCGCCACGGGCCGCGCCACGTACCTGGTCCTCGGGTTCGTGCTGTTCGCCATCGGTGCGCTGCTCGGGTGGGCGGTGTTCGCTCACGTCCAGACGCGGGTGGACATCTGGCTCCACGCCCTGGACCCGAGCAAGGTCCACGGCATCGGCTACGGACAGGTCGCCCAGGCCGAGTTCGGCATGGCGACCGGCGGGTTGGCCGGCAGCGGGCTGGGGCGAGGCAGTCCCGACCTGATCCCGTTCGCGGCGACGGACTTCATCTTCGCGGCGTTGGGCGAGGAGCTCGGGCTGTTCGGTGCGGCCGCCGTCCTCATGCTGTATTTCGTCCTCGTGGCGCGGGGGTTCAAGATCGCGCTGTCGCGGGAGGACGGGTTCAGCAAGCTGCTGGCCGCCGGCCTCACCAGCGCCTTCGCCCTGCAGACGTTCATCATCGTCGGAGGGGTGACCCGCCTGATCCCGCTCACCGGGATCACCTTGCCGTTCGTCTCCTACGGCGGGTCGAGCCTCGTGGCGAACTTCGTCCTGCTGGCGCTGTTGGTCAGGACGTCTGCGCCGCCGACGGCGCGAGCCCGGCCGGTGCGGGGCGAGCCGCGCCGGTCTCCCGCAGAGGCCCAGACGACGGTCGTCGCCCGCAGGGGGCGTTCCTAGTGCTCGACCGGCGGATCCGGTGGCTGGCGGCGGGGTTTCTCCTCCTGTTCCTCCTGCTGTTCGCCCAGGTGAACTACCTGCAGGTGTTCGCCGCCGACAGGCTCAAGGACAACCCCGCGAACGCCGCCCGCCTGCTGCGCCAGGAGTACGACGTGCAACGGGGCCAGATCATCGCTCGCGACGGGACTCCGCTCGCCACCAGCAAGCGGACGAAGGGAACGCTGAAGTACCTGCGCGTGTATCCGCGAAAGTCGCTATTCGCCCACATCACGGGGTACTACTCCGTGGTCTTCGGCCGAAGTGCCCTGGAGGCGAAGTACAACGAGTACCTGGCCGGTTCCGCCTCCGAGCTCCTGCCGCAGCGTCTGATCGACGAGATCCTGGGCCGGCCGCAGGTCGGCGCGACGGTCGTCACGACGATCGATCCGAAGCTCCAGCGCGCCGCGGCCCGGGCGCTCCGCGGCCTGCAGGGTGGGGTCGCCGCCATCGATCCGCGGTCGGGGGAGGTCCTCGCGCTGTACTCCAACCCCACGTTCGATCCGAACGTGCTGGCATCGCACGACCCGGACGAGGTTCGCGGAGCGTGGACCGAGCTCATCGAGGACCGCTCGAAGCCGCTGCTGTCCAGAGCCAGCCAGGAGGTGTTCCCGCCCGGATCGACGTTCAAGGTGGTAACGGCGGCGTCCGCGCTGGAAAGCGGCATCAAGCCGACCACGCTGTTCGACAACCCGTCGGAGCTCGACCTCCCACAGACGAACAACACCCTGAAGAACTTCGGCGACGAGCACTGCCTGGGCGGGGCGTCGCAGATCACGCTCGAGCAGGCGTTCCAGGTGTCCTGCAACGTCGTGTTCGGGGAGGTCGGCCTGGAGGTCGGCGCGAGGAGGCTGGTGGCGCAGGCCCAGCGGTTCGGGTTCGACCAGCAGATCGAGTTCGACATCCCGTTCGCGGAAGGACAGATCCCGCCTGCCAGCGACTTCGCCCAGGACCTGCCGGGCGTCGCGTACTCGGCGATCGGACAGCAGAGCGTGTCGGCCAACCCGATGTCCATGGCGCTCGTGGCCGCGGCGATCGCCAACGGCGGCGTAGAGATGCAGCCCCGCCTGGTCCGGGAGATCCGCGACCAGGCCGGCCGGGTCGTTCGGTCATTCGAACCGACGGAGCTGAACCGGTCCATCTCGTCCGCGACGGCGCGCCGATTGACCGCGATGATGATCAGCGTGGTCGCGGCCGGCACGGGCACGCCGGCTCAGATCCCGGGGATCACCGTCGCCGGCAAGACCGGGACGGCTCAGCACCCGGGCGGCAACCCGCACGCGTGGTTCGTGGCGTTCGCTCCCGCCCAGAACCCGCGCGTCGCCATGGCGGTGGTCGTCCTGAACGGCGGCAGCCTGGGGAGTGAGGCCACGGGCGGGCAGGTCGCCGCGCCTATCGCGAAGACGATCCTCGAGACCGCGCTCAGGGGGTAGGCGTGGGGAAGATCGAACAGGACGTTCTGCTGGGCGATCGGTATCGCCTGGTCGAGCGCATCGCCGCCGGCGGCATGGCCACGGTCTGGGAGGCGGAGGACACGGTTCTGCATCGGCGGGTGGCGGTGAAGCTGCTGTCGGACGCGCTCGGGGCGGATGACCGATTCGTCGAACGATTCCGCCGCGAAGCCCGCGCCGCGGCCGGGCTGTCCCACCCGAACATCGCCGGTGTCTTCGACTACGGCGAGGAAGGGGGAGCGCCGTATCTCGTCATGGAGCTCATCCACGGCGAGACCCTCGCCGACCGCCTGGCTCGGGGACCGCTCGAGTCCGACGAGGCGGCTCGCATCGCGGCCGAGATCGCCGACGCCCTTCAGGCCGCGCACGACGCCGGCGTCATTCACCGGGACGTGAAACCCGGCAACGTGATGCTGGAGGCCGGTGGCCGCGTTCGGGTGCTCGACTTCGGCATTGCCGCCGCGGCGTGGG
>JBHELE010000339.1:0-15408 GCA_046263235.1 Actinomycetota bacterium | reverse complement strand
GTCGCTGGGGAGCAGTTCGGGAGGCGGTGCGGCGCGCTTCGGACTCACGCTCCCCCGGCCTCGGCGATCGAAGCTTGGCCCTTCCTCCCCGCGCGAGCCAACGATCCGGACAGGTCGTCCCATACCTTGTCCAGGGCGATGGCGAACACGCCCTGCCCCCGACTCAACAGGTCGACGATCTCTCCCGGCGATGTGCAGGCGTAGACGCGGCGGCCGTCCGAGACCAACGTGACGCTGGTGGGCTCGGTGTTCAGCTGCTTGCGCAGGTACTCGATGGCCCTTCGGATGCTCTGCAGGGACACCCCGGCGTCGAGGAGGTTCTTGATGGTCCGAAGGAGGACCAGGTCCTGGAACGAATACAGCCGCTGCGTTCCGGACCCTCCGGCGTCCTTGATGCTGGGTGTGACCAGCTCGGTGCGGGCCCAGTAGTCCAATTGGCGATAGGAGATTCCCACCACCTTGCAGACCTCAGGGACGCGATAACCTTCCGTCGGCTCCGGCATCACAGCTCCGTAATTACGATGGCGTAGGGCAGGCTACCATGGCGCCGAAGCGTGTCAATCATTCGTCCACGGGGCGAAACGGCCTGGCATCGAGCGGCGCGGCTCAGGCGAAGTCTTCCGGGTTGACCTGCTCCAGGAACTCCCGGAACTTCTCGACCTCCTGCTCCTCGTCGTCGCGAATCACGATCGAGGCCTCCGACAGGACGTCCTCGTTGGCATAGATCGGAACGTTCACCCTAACCGCCAGCGCGATGGCGTCCGAGGGCCGTGACGAGACCTCGTATCCGGTCCCATTCCGCGACATGTGGATGACGGCGTAGAACGTCCCTTCCTTGAGCTCGGTGATCACGATTCGCTCGACGTGGACGTCCGTTTCGTCGAGCACGTTCTTCAACAGGTCGTGCGTCATGGGCCGCTGGGTGACGATCCCCTGGAGGGCGAAGGCGATGGCGGTCGCTTCCATTGCCCCGATCCAGATGGGCAGGTACCGCTCGCCATCCTGCTCCTTGAGCAGCACGATGGGCTGGTTGCTCGGAAGCTCGACCCGCACGCCCACGAGGTTCAGCTCGATCATGGCTCCTCCGCCAATCTACTCACCGCCCCTGACAGCGGCAAGTGGCGGCCGTCTCGTCAGCCCGAGCCCTCGGCCGCGCCAGCCAGAAAGGACGAAAGCGCGTCGGGGTCGTCCTGCAGGAGCGACTGATTCGCGACCTCGACGATGAACGGCAGGTTGCGATATCGCTCCCCCACGTCCAGGCCATACCCCACCACGAACCGGTCAGGGCAGTCGAAGCCGACGTACTTGATGTCGAGCGGCGCGATGCGCCGGACGCTCTTGTCGAGCAGCGTGACCACCTCGACGGACGCCGGCTCCCGTGCCTGCAGGGTCGTGAGGAGATACGAGAGCGTCAACCCCGTATCGATGATGTCCTCCACCACCACGACGTCCTCCCCCCCGATGTCCTGGTCGAGGTCCTTCAGCACCCGAACCACGCCGCTGGCGCTGGCGCGGTCGGGAGACCCGTATCGGGAGATCGACATGAAGTCGACCCTCAGCGGTATGTCGACGGCTCGGATCAGGTCGGCGAGGAACACGAACCCGCCCTTGAGCACCGAGATGAACACCGGCGAGCGCCCCGCGTAGTCGCGCGTCAAGTGTTGGCCGAGCTCCCGGACGCGGCGCTGGATCTCCGGTTCCCGGAAGAGGACCGACGCCACGTCGCTCACAAGCCCAGGATTATAGGAACGCCCCCGCCAGCGACCGGACCAGGATCGCCACGGCCTGCGCCGTCCGCCCGGCCGGCGTGAGGTCCTCCGGGGGGAGCTCCCAGAACGCCGGCGGTGCGAGGGATCCGGCGGCGAGCAGCGGCACCTGCCCCAGCCGCCGGCCGTTCGACGTCACGACCAGACGCCCGATCGGCTGCCGATCGCGGATCGGTGCCCGGAGCCCTTGCGTCGGAACCACGCGGCGCCTGACGTCGTCGAGGTCCCGGGAACGGATCAGCGCGACGAGATCCTCTCCGGCCACCGCCGGCACCGGGCGCCCCCGCACGTCCACCTCACCCACGCTCTCCCCCGCCCTGACGACCGTCGTCCGGGTGAACGCCGACAGACCGTATTCGAGCAGCGCCGCCCCATCGCTGAACGTATCGCTCGGCTCCCCGAGGGTGACCGCGACGACCCGGCGTCCATCGCGCTCGCCGGCGGCGATGAGACACCTTCCGGCCGGCGTGGTGTATCCCGTCTTCACCCCGATGGCGTCCGGATAGAGCCACAGCAACGCGTTGCGGTTCTGGATCCGGCGGTCTGGCCCCGAGGGAGCCGGCACCGTGTGGAACCGGGTCCGGACGATCTCGGCGAACGTCTCGTCGCTGAGGGCCACGCGGGTCAGGTCGGCCATGTCCCGAGCGGTCGAGTACCCGCGGTCGTCGAGCCCGTTGGGGCTTCGAAAGCGAGAGTCGTCCAGGCCGAGGAGGCCGGCCCGGTCGTTCATCATCGTCACGAATCGCTTCACCGTCCCGGCGACGTGTTCCGCCAGGGCCACGGCGGCGTCATTCGACGACTGCAACAACAACCCGTACAGCAGGTGACGAACGCTGATCCGCTCCCCGCGTTCCAGACCCAGGACCGAACCGGACTGCGACGCGGCGGCGGGGCTGACCGTCACCATGTCCGTCAGCTCCGTCCGCTCCAACACGACCAGCGCCGCCATCACCTTGGTCAGGCTCGCCACCGGCCGGCGGGTGGCCGGACGCAGGTCGAACAGGACCTGTCCGGTGTCGAGGTCCTGCAGCACGGCGGCAGCGGCATCGAGCGACGGAGGAACGTCGCTGCGCCCCGGTGTTCGGAGCACGCTCGGGAACGGCGACGGCGACCCGGACGGACCGGCGGGTGTGGGGGGCGGACGGGAGGGCTTGCGCGGCAACGGGGAGCCGACCGCGGATTCGATTGCTGTCAGACAGAGGACGGCGATGACGGCGCAGGAGGCGGCCGCGGCGATCCTGGCCCGCACGGGCGGGTGGCTACGCGCCCTGCAGGTACTGCCGGAGGTTCACCCGAAGCAGGGCCTGCTTCAGCTTCTTCGACAGGTTCGACATCTGCGTCAGGCTTTCCGTCGCGGCGCGGCGAGCGTCCGGGTTCCGCTGGCGGATCATGGGGAGGACGATCTGCTCGAAGAAGCTGGCCTCCCGCTCGGCGAAGTGACGGTACATGCTGAGGTGCCGCGGTTCGATCCCGTACTTGAACAGGTCCCGAACGATCGTGAGCACGACGAAGTCGTCACCGTCGTAGTAGCTGTCCCCGTTCAGCCCGTGCGAGCAGATGATGCCGTAGCCCTCGAGCTCCCGGATGCGCTCGCGATCGACGCCCGTTGCCGCCGACAGTTCGTCCATCGACATGTGCAGCCCGGTCGGCGGCAGCGCGACTTCGTCGGACGCAGGGGCGGCCGGACGCGTGAGCGGTGTGGCGTCGGGGGCCTCGTCGCCCTGCTCGAGCCGATCCTTGATCACCTTCAGCGGGAGATATTCGTCGCGTTGCAGCTTCAGGATCAGCCGCAGACGGTCGACGTCCTCCTCGCGAAACTTCCGGTAGCCGGACGGCGTCCGCTCCGGCGTGATCAATCCCTCGCCCTCGAGGAAACGAATCTTGGAGATGGTCACATCCGGGAACTCGGTCTTGAGCGTGACCAGAACCTCGCCGATCGACATGTAGTCCCGCGTCGCCATCATCCCCCCGCGAAGAACGTCAGCTTGAACTTTCCGATCTGCAGCTCGTCGCCGTTGGCCAGGGCCGTGCTGTCCACTCGCTGCCGATTGACGTACGTGCCGTTCAAGCTCCCCGAGTCGTGGATGTAGAAGCGGTCGTCCTTGCGGCGAAACTCGGCGTGACGACGCGAGACCGTCACGTCGTCCAGGAAGATGTCGCTCTCCGGGTGGCGACCCGCGGTGGTGACGTCCTTGTCGATCAGGAATCGTGACCCGGCGTTCGGCCCGCGCTGCACAACCAGGAGGGCCTGTCCGGCCTCGAGCTCGCTCTGCGGAAGCGCCGCCTCCTCGGGGGAATCCTCATCGGCCTCGACGGGCGTGAAGCTGATGGTCGTATCCCCCTGCAGTGGAGTTCCGCAGTTCGCGCAGAAATGGGCATCACTTGGGTTTCGATGTCCACAGTTGCGACAGACCATGCTCGTCCTCCCGGAGACCCCGTCCTGGCCGACAGGTGGAGGCTTTGCCAGGCCGGTGACTGTACACGAGCCTCAACGTGTGGTCAACGGTTCGGCCAGATTGAGGTGGAGGGTCCGCGTTCCCTGCGGTCCACCAGGCCTTTTGTCAGACGCCTGTTCCTCGATGAGTGGGCGCTGAATCAGGGCGATGCGCCGCTCTCTTCTGTGAACGAGCGGTAGGCCGCCGCGTCCATGAGGTCGGCGAGCTGCCCTCCGTTGCTACCGCCGATGGCAATCATCCAGCCGTCCCCATACGGGTCGGAGTTGACGAGCTCGGGGTGATCGGTCAAAGCGTCGTTGCGTTCCGCGACGGTTCCGGTGACCGGCGCGTACACATCGGAGACCGACTTCGTCGACTCGACCTCACCGAACGGTTCGCCTGCCTTCACGGGCGTCCCGACCTCCGGCACGTCGACGTACACCACGTCGCCCAAGGCGTCCTGGGCGAAGTCGGTGATCCCGACCCGGACGACCCCGCCCTCGTTCCTGGCCCACTCGTGCTCTTTCGTGTATCGAACGTCCTCGGGGAACTCCACGATCCCTCCTTAGTCGCGGCCCGCGAATGGATTCGGCGCGGCATGTGTCTCACGCAGGGCGTGCTCTCGGATGACGTCGAGCGGCGGTGGTCGTCGTCTCCGCTTGCCCTCGGCCAGCCATGTCTCCAGAAGTGTTCGGACGCGATGGCCGCACCGCGGACAGTGGCCCAGCTTCGCCGCCCACGGCGCGATCCCGCGATTCCCGCATTCCGGGCACAGCCACAGGTGCTTGCGACCACCGAGCTTCCCCTTCCGGGAGCGAGGACGACCGTCCACCTCGACGAGGTCCATCACCAACGCCACCGGCGGCGCCGTGGCGATGGCGGCATCGACACCGTAGACGTCCGCGTACCGGTTGAGCTGGACGATATCCGACTCTTCCAAATCGCCGAGACGAAGAGTTGAACCCGACCGAACCCTCGGACGTCGAGCTCCCATCGCAGCTCTCGGAGGATCTGGGTCAGGTTCCCGCGACGACTGGCCGGTGTGTCGATCCGAATCCCGGCCAGGCGGTCCCGCAACGTGCGGACCGCGGCCAGCGCACCCCGCTTCTCGTCCTCGGCGGTACCGACCATCACGATCCGCGGCTGGCGATGATCGAGCCGGCCATCGAGGGCGAGCCATGCCCGTTCCTCGCCGAGCAGCAGGACGACGTCGTGCCCCATCGTGGCGACCGGATCCCGCTCGATGATCGCGGCGCTTCTCGCGGCGGTCACGCCGTCGCAACCACCCACGTACGCGGCGCGTTCGACGGCCGGGACGATGGCCGGGTGCACGCGACTCGATCCGAACGAGTACACCGGCCTTCCCTGCGCGGCGGCCTTGAGTCGCGCGGCGGCCGTGGCGATGCCGCTCTCCTGCGACAGCAGACCGACCAGAGCCGTCTCGACGACGGCCAGCTCCTGATAGGGCCCCGCGACGACGAGCACCGGCTCCTCGGCATAGAACACGGTGCCCTCCGCGACCGAGTCGACGTGAAGCGCACGCCCTTCCAGCAGATGGATCGCCTCGTCCAGCCCCGCGAACACCGCCCACGTCCAATCGCGCGGGAGGTCAGAGGCCCGGACCTCCGCCACAACGCTCGGGTTCACGCTTTCCGATTGCAGAAGCTCGTTGGCGAGCGTCAGCGACGCGTCGGTAGCCCGTCCGCTCCGAATGTCGGCGTCCGACGCCACATGGAACGAATCCGTCACGCCCGAACTTCCTCGACCAGCGAGGCCATCTCCATCGCCAGCATCCCCGCACCGTCGGCCGTGTCCGACTCCGCCCACACCCGGACGACGGGCTCGAGGGGGTGCGGCACGATGAGCGCCCAGTCGCGGCCGCGATATGTCTTCACCCCATCGACGGTCTGCACCGAGTCGTCCTCGAAGCGCTCGATCAGCCGCCGCATGACCGTGCCCTTCGCCTCCCACGGCACCGGCACCTCCAGCCGTGTGACGTGAAACTCGGGGAGCTGGTCGACCACGTCGGCCAGCGACGTGTCCAGCCGGGCCGTCAGCTCGAGGATCTTCGCCAGGCTCATCACCCCGTCGAGGGCGGGCATGAACTGTGGGAACACGTAGCCGCCGCCCACGCCTCCGGCGAAGACGACGCCGGCGGAATCGGCTGCGTGGGTTATGTCCGCGGGCGAGATGCGCGTCCAGACGACGTCCCCGCCGCGGTCGCGGACGATGCGCGCCGCTTCACGCGTCGCCGACACGGGAAGGGCCACCCGGGGCGTCTCGACGGCGTTCGCCACCAGCCACACGACCGCGAGCATCGCCGTTCGCGGCTGCAGGATTCGCCCCCGTCCGTCGACGAGCCACAGGCGCTCCCCCGGCGAGTCGAACAGGGCGCCCACCTCCGCCCCGCTGGCGAGGACCAGGCGACGGACGTTCTCGAGATGGGCCCATTCCTGTTCCTCGGAGATGACGACCCGATCCGGGTCGAGCACGGCGTTCAACCCGAGGACGTCGCCGCCGATTCGCCCCAGCACCTGAGCGCCGGTGACGGCGGTCCCGCCGTACGCGTAGTCGACGACCACCTTCGGGGATCGCATCCGGATCACGCCGACGTCGATGGAATCGAGGAGCCCACGGACGTAGTACTCCCTTCCCCGCGCCGGGAACGTCAGCTCGCCGATGTCGTGATGGAAGGCCCGGCGGAGGTCGTCCCGGTAGAACGCCCGCTCCAGCTGCCGCTGCGTGGACCCGTCGATGTCGACGCCTCGTTCGTCGAAGAACTGGATCACCACCGAGGCCGGGTCGCGCGGCGCGGACCGGACGGAAAACCCCGCCAGCGCCCTGGCCGAGCGTGCGTAGAACCGGGCGACGGGGATCGGCACCAGCTCCAGGTCGTGGCAGGCCAGACCTCCGGCGTTGATCCCGGCGACCATGGTGCGCTTGATCAGCCGACCGCCTTTCGTGGCGTCGCGGCATGCCACGACCGCCGTTCCCTTCGGCAGGATGCTGGCGTACGCCAGGGCCAGACGAACCGCCATCTCCGGAGAGATGTCGACGTTCAGCAGGCCCGTCACGCCCAGTTCGCCGAACAGCGCGCGACGCCCCGCCGACTCCCAGATGATGGAGCTCGACACCACCGCTCCGGGGTCGACCGTCTTGAACGGATAAACCTTGACATGAGGGTTAATGACCGCTCCCTCGCCGACGTGACACGCGTCCGCGACGACGACTCCCTCCTCGAGACGGGCGCCGTACTTCACGTCTGAGTTCTTTCCGAGCACGCACCCGCGGAGGCTGGCGGTACCTCCCACGTACGCGTAGTCGTGGACCACCGCGCGATGCAGCGAGCTCCCGGACTTCACCACGGCGCCGCGCCCCAGGACGGTGTACTCGCGGATCGTGGCCCCGGCCTCGACGCGGGCATCCGCCCCGACGTAGACCGGACCCCGAACCACGGCGTCGGGATCGACCTCTGCGCCTTCCCCCAGCCAGATCCCGCCTTCCATCTCGAACCCGTCGATCTCGATGTCCACGTCACGATCCAGCGCGGCTCGCTGGGCGGCCATGTACGTCTCGAGCGTTCCCACGTCGGTCCAGTACCGGTCGGTCACGTACCCGTACATCGGCACGCCCCGTTCCAACAGCTTCGGGAACAGGTCCTTCGAGAAGTCGAACTCCTCGTCGTCCGGGACCTCGGACAGGACCTCCCGCTCCATGACGTAGATCCCCGTGTTGATCGTGTCGCTGAAGACTTCACCCCAGCCCGGCTTCTCCAGGAATCGGTCGATGCGGCCGTCGTCGTCCGCGATGACGATGCCGAACTCGAGCGGATCCGGGACCTGCTTCAGCGTCACCGTGATCGCGGCGCCCTTCGACTCGTGAAACTTCACGAGCTCGGTGAGATCGACGTCCGTGAGCGAATCGCCGGACAGAATCACGAACCGCTCGTCCAACAACCGTTCGGCGTTCTTCACGCTGCCCGCGGTCCCCAACGGCTCGTTCTCGGTGACGTAGTGCAGGTCGACGCCCAGATCCGAACCGTCGCCCAGGTAGTTGCGAATGATGCTCGCCAGGAACTGCACGGTCGCCACCACGTCCGTGAGGCCGTGTGACCGCGCCAGGCGCACGACGTGCTGCATCATGGGCTGCCCCAGGATCGGCAGCATGGGCTTCGGCTGGTTGCTGGTCAGCGGCCGCAGCCTCGTTCCCTGCCCGCCCGCCATGACCACGGCGTTCATGGCCGGAATCATACCCAGGCGATATCCGGACCCCCGGGGCGCTACCGGGGTGAGCCATCCGCCGTGGCGGTGGCGTTGTCTCGAACGCGCGCCGCGCGAACCGCGGCGGTGAGGTCGAACGCGTACAGCACCGCGGCCGCGTAGTAGAGCACGATCCCGATGGTGTACACGACCCATCCGCCGACCAGCGCCGCGTCGTCGAGGAACAGATCGAAGTTCCCCCACGCGATCAGCGGAATGCCCGACATCAGCGCGAACGTGGCGACCTTGCCGATCCATCGCACGTCCAGCCGAACCCTGTATCGAAGGAGGACCGCCGCCCCGCCGACCAGGACGACGGCGTCGCGCACCAGGACCAGGAGCGCCGCCCACAGCGGCACGGCGTCGCGCACGACCAACGAGATCAGCGCCGCGGCGATGGCCAGCCGGTCGGCCACCGGATCGAGGACCTTGCCCACGTTCGAGACCTGTCCCGTGTGCCGGGCGATGTAGCCGTCCACCCAGTCCGTGGACACGACGGCGCCCAGCAGGAGGAGCCCGGCGAGCTCGGTTCCGTGATGGAGGAGCAACAGCACGAAAACCGGGATGAGGATGATCCGGATCAGCGACAACAGATTGGGGACGGTGGCGATCCGATCGAGCGAATCGCCGCCGGTTCCCTCATCGGTCGACCTCGGGTCCACCACCCGGATCAGTCCCGCATCGCCGGAACGATGGTCCGGAGGAATCGGTCCAGCGCGGCCGTCACGATCTCCGGCCGCTCCAGCGTCGAGCTGTGACCTGCGCCCGGGACGCGCACGAGCTCAGTGACGTTCGCCAACCCGCCGGCGAGCGCTTCGGCTCGGTCCATCGGAATGGCCACATCCTCTTCGCCGTGGATCACGATGGCCGGTGCTTCGATCTCGCCGAGTCGATCCGTGATGTCGTCTCGGCGCGTGACGGCCCGCATCAACGCGTTGGCGGCATCCGTCGGCATCGACTTCCAGAACTCGACCCACGACGCCTTCAGCTCGTCGGATGCGCTCGCCCCGAACAGGACCCCGGTGGCCAGCGCCGACGAGGCCTCGGTCCAACCGTCCCGGACCGCCGCCGCGGCGGCATCTTCGTAGATCGGGGCGAGGTCCGTGACCTCCGGGCCTGCCTGGCTGTCGATCAAGACGAGACCGGCCACGCGCTCTGGATGACGAAGGGCGGCCCGGAGGCTCTGGAACCCACCCATGCTGACCCCGCCCCACACCGCTCGATCGATGCCGAGGTGATCGAGCAGGGCCACGTGGTCCTCCATGAGAGCCCACTGCGAGTACTCGGCTTCCCGGAACTCGGACCGGCCATGGTTCCTGCAGTCGGGGGCCACGAACCGGTAGCGGTCGCTCAGCGATTCGATCTGCGGCGCGAACTGCCGGGAGTCGAACAGGAGGCCGTGGACGAGCAGCACCGGTGGACCGTCGCCGGCGTCTTCGAAGTAGAGCCTCCACCCATCGTGTTCGAACTCGGGCACACGGCCTCCATACGTCGGGGAACCATCTTCACCACTGATGTCCCTCGGCGACAACCGCGTCGGCCGCACCCGTATAGCAAGATGATGTCGTGGAGCGGGAGCTCGGCTACGACGAGGCGACGGCGTTGGTCGTCGTCGACGTCCAGAACGACTTCGCCGATCCGGCTGGAAGTCTGTATGTGCGCGGCGGCGGAGACGTCGTTCCGGTGGCGAACCGTGAGATCGAACGGGCGCGGCAGGCCGGCGCCTACGTGGTGTACACGCAGGACTGGCACCCACCGTCAACGCCGCACTTCGAGAAGGACGGCGGGATCTGGCCGGTCCACTGCGTCCAGGGCACGTGGGGCGCCGAATTCCATCCGGATCTCGACGTCGAAGGCGACGTCGTCCGCAAGGGCACCGGCGGCGAGGATGGGTATTCGGGTTTCACCGTGCGCGATCCGGAGAGCGGCGACGAGAAGACGACGCAGCTCGAGCGGATGCTTCGGGAGCATGGCGTCGAGCGACTCGTGATCATGGGGTTGGCCACGGACTACTGCGTGAAGGACACGGCGCTCGACGGCGGTGATCTCGGCTTCGATGTCGTGGTGCTGCGCGAAGGGATCCGCGCGGTGGATCTGAAATCAGGCGACGGCGAGGCGGCGTTGGAAGCGATCAGGGAAGCCGGCGGTCACATTCAGTGACATCAATAATGGTCCCTTGTCGGGCCGGCCGGATTCGAACCGGCGACCTTCTGACCCCCAGTCAGACGCGCTAACCAAGCTGCGCCACGGCCCGATGACCTGCGAAAACGCACCAAGCGGCTCAAGCATAACGCTTGAATAGCGTCTAGGTCGATGAGCAGTTCGGCCGTCGTCCTTGTGTGCTCGTCGGCGTGCAGCTTGCCGATGGCCGCGGCGCGCTCATTGACGGGAAGGGTCAGGATGCGAACGAGCTCCGCCCGTATCGCGGCCTGATAGCCTCCCAGCGTCGACCGTAGCCGCTGGTCGAACTCGAAGAGACCCATTCCACGCTATTCGACCACGCGGAAACAGGCCTTTAAGACTCTCAGGACGAGACGATGGCGGTCTCAAAAACGATCAGACGAAGCCTGCGACCACCGTCGGAACCAGAGACCCATGTTGCGACTTCTATGTGCGCGACCTTGTCCGCGAAACGCCACTCCTGAACGGCGATCTTCGCATCGGCAGGGGCATCAGGTCCGAAATCTGTCGTGTGAAGGTCAGTGCTGTCGGGCGTCAGAACCCATCCCCTCGATTGCATATGGTCGCGATAGAAACCAAGCAGCCCAGCCGCTGCAGAATCTGCGCGGGACGCATCAGGGAGCACGGGACCGAAATACATGTGAGCGGCATGGGGGCCACTGATAGAACTTCCGTAATCCGTCGATCCGAAGTTGAAGGAATCCGGAGGCATAGGAACATCAGTCCCGGGGATTGCTCGCGGATCGCTCGGGGTCGCCGTCGGCGACGGCGGTGCCGCGGAGCCGGCGCGGAGGGGTCTTGCAGGGATAAACGCCTGATACAGCAGGTACGAACCCGCTCCCACGAACAGAAGGGACAAAATCACGACCGTGACTCGCCGGACAGTCCCTGCAATCGACTTACGTGATTCTCGGCGCATCGGACCTCCTCTTGGGCGTCACTGAAGGAGGGTGTTGATACAGGGATCCGTATCGCAGACGGACCGCCAGTGGTTTCCGTTTGATGTGGTTGGGTCTTCAACCGAGTGGTAATCGGGATCGTCCGCCGTGACGTAGTTGTCGGGGCGACGATGTTGACCCAGTTTCCATTAGTGGCTTCCCTGATTCGGTCGAAATTTCCCCAATTCGTTGTGTCGTTGCAGCTTACGGGGCCGCAGTGCCGTTCAGCATTCATGATGATCGGCCAGCCGCTGTAGAAGGTGACATAGGGGGTTCCTTTGAAGCGAATATTGCCCGTGTAGTACGTGCTCCAGTGGCCATTGTCGTCCGACTTGATCGTGTACCACTGCCAAGACGCCGCGTTCATGAAGACGCGATCTCCAGACGCATCCAGATCACGGCACTGATATCCCGTCGGGTTGGACCACCACGTGATGAAAAGGTAGGGGTGCTGGTAGTAGTTATCCCGGTCGCAGTCCCAACCAATGCGCCAGCCGAATTCGACATTCGGGTAGACGTCGGTTTGGTCGGCGAACATCAGAAGTGAATTGATCCGGAGGCAAACGCTCGTGTTCCCATCCGGCGTATAGATATATGAATGGACAGCGTCCCGTCGTGTGCCGCGGTCGACATCGCGGGCCCCGACGTTAACCTTCGACCTGGCCGTACACGAACTATCTGGCACAGCCATTGCTTGGCCGGTGTGGAAAGGGATCGACGAAAGCAGGAGGAGAAGAACCACTCCTACCTTGCGGCCCATCGTTACCTCCTAGCCTCCGCCTGGATGCTGATCCTCTCCCGTCCCAACGTCAAGAGGGGTGCACCCCTCAGCTGGGCTTGACCCTCTTCGCCCGTGACAGAAGGTGAGATCGATGGGAGACCCTCGCGGGATGAAAATGACATATGGCCGCGGGAACGGAGTGGCTCGTTATTGCCCTCGTCGTAGCCCTTGCTTTCATCCCAACGACGATCGCGTCTCAGAAGGGGCGTGCCGAGACTGCATTGCAAGAGTTTGGCTGGTGGCTGTTCGCACTCTTCTTTTCCTTCCCGCACTGATCGTTGCGTTGCTGCTATCGGATCGCCATCGAGACACGTAGTGGACGGCATTGGTCCGTTTATCGAAGCTTGAGTAGCGCCGGAAGTTCGTCCTCCAGTGGCTGATCGATGCCGCGCGCATTGCGGAGGATTTGGGCCCTACTGAGGACAAGCAGATCTTCGGATCCGAACTTCCAACGCATACGACATGACAGACCGACGCCTCCCTACGAATGGGAGCGCGGGGCGCTCGGGATTACGTCTCGCAGTGCTACGTCTAAAGACCCTATTCAATTCTCACCACACTGTATGGCGAAGGCGGCATCGGACTATGACGGTGCCAGGTATTGTGGCGGGCCCGGGTCTACTCCTGCTCTCCCTTCGGTGTCAGCAGGTTGCGGCTCCGGTCCAGCCCCTTACCCACAGCTCGGCCATCCGACACGATGCGCGGCTCGGGTTCGAACGGCGGCGCCAGCGCAATCGTCTACGACAGCGTCAGCCAGAGGACGATGGCGGCGGCCCACGCGACGGCGATCAAAACCGCGCCCACCACGGCTCCGCCGCGGGGGACGCCTTCGTCTCTGGGGACCATCGCAAAGCTCGGTCGGTGGTCCGCTCTCGACAACCACGCGCCGCTCGAGTGCATGCTCGACATCTCATCAGGTATTCGGCGCTCACGGCCATCGAGTTTCGATCGACGCGGTGACTATTTGCGTGTAGCCCGTCCGGGCTCGGTCGAATTCCGACGCGCCGTCGTCGGATGGCTGATCTCGCCATGCGGTCGTTACGAACGCTGCTTCGACCCCGCGCGTTCGGCCCGAGGCTTTCGCGACCGGAACGATAGCCGGACCGGAACGCCATGAAATCCGAAGGCGTCGCGCAGCGAGTGTTTGAGGTACCTCCGGTACGACGCCGGCGGCTCAGCTGTTCCGAACAACACGAACGTCGGCGGGCCGGCGGCGACCTGTGTCCCGTACAGGATTCGCCCCGCGACACGGGGCGGTGGGTGCGCGCCCACTGCCGCTTGCAGCACCCGGTTGACTTCCGCGGTCGTGACGCGACGCGTCCAGGACTCGTGCACCGCGAGCAACGCCGGGACGATCCGCCCCACCCCGGTCCCGCGCAAAGCAGACGTTCGGACCACCGGCACGCCGGGAAACACCCTCAGCTCTTCGGTCAACGCTTTGAACAGGTCGCTTCGTTCTTCGCTCGGAACCAGGTCCCACTTGTTCAGCGCAGCGACCAAGCCCCGCCCCGCCTCGACGACCTTGGCGGCGATGCGCTTGTCCTCGCCGGTCAGCCCCTCGGACGCGTCGACCACGAGCAGCGCCACGTGCGAGGACTCGATCGCCCGGATCGATCGAAGCAACCCGTAGTACTCCACGCCTTTCGTCTTCACCTGACGACGCAGTCCGGCGGTGTCGATGAACCGAAGGCGCCTGCCGTCGACCTCCAGCACCGAGTCGACGACGTCGCGCGTGGTGCCCGGTTCCTCGTGCACGACCGCACGCTCCTCCGCGACCAGCCGGTTGAACAGCGACGACTTCCCCACGTTCGGCCGGCCGGCCAGCGCGAACAGGGCTTCGTCGGACGGCTGCACCTCCTCGCCGCCGGAGGGCAGGAGCTCGAGGAGCACGTCGAGCAGCTCCCCACTCCCCCGTCCGTGCAGCGCGGAGACAGGGATCGGCTCCCCCAACCCGAGCTTGTAGAACTCCGCCGCCAGCGGTTCCTGACGCTCCGAGTCGACCTTGTTGGCCACGACGACGACCGCTCGCGACGACCGCCGAAGCATTCGGGCCAGCGTGGCGTCTTCCTCCTGAACCCCGGCGGTGGCGTCGACCACCAGCAGGATGAGGTCGGCCAGCTCGCTGGCCTGGGCAGCCTGCCTGGCGACCGTGGCCTCGATGCCACGGGCCCGGTGCATGAACCCCCCCGTGTCGACCAGGACGAACGAGCGGTCACCCCAGGTCACCGGATGCTCCAGCCGGTCACGGGTGACGCCGGGCATCTCGTGGGCAATGGCGGCGCGGCGGCCCAACAGGCGGTTGAACAGCGTCGACTTCCCCACGTTCTGCCGTCCGACGATGGCCACACGGGGCGCACCGGCCAGCGACAGCGCGGCCGGGGTGGTCATCTCCACGTCCCGACCCGCTCCCGCACGAGACGAAGGGCTTCGCCGAGCACCTCGTCCGGTCCCAGCCGCGAGCTGTCCAGCACGATCGCATCGGCCGCCGGCTCCAGCGGGTTCGTCCTGTGATCGCGGGCATCCCGTTCCACCACGGCGGCCTCGGCGGCGGAGGCGGCGCCGATCCGCTCAAGCCGGCGTCGGGCCACTCGGACCTGCGGGTCGGCCGAGAGGAAGATCTTCACGTCGGCGTCCGGGAAGACGACCGTCCCGATGTCGCGTCCCTCCATCACGCACCCGTTCCGCCCCAGCGCACGCTGCCGCTCCCGCAGGACCGCCCGGACCCGCGGATGGCGAGACACCGCGGAGACGATGTCCTCCACCTCGGAAGCGGTGAGTGACGCGTCCGGAGGGCCACCTCCGATCAGGAGCTCCGGGACGTCCGCCTCGCTCAACGAGAACTCGGCACGCTCGGCCACCCGGGCCAGGGCGAGCTCGTCCTGGACGTCGATCCGGTCCGCCAGCGACCGGGCGGCCACCCAGCGGTACATCAGGCCGGTGTTCACGTACGGCAGCCGAAGCTCAGCGGCCAGCGCCCGCGCCAGCGTGCTCTTGCCCGAGCCGGCGGGGCCGTCGATGGCGATGACAGGACGTTCGTTCGTCGCACGG
>JBHELE010000338.1:0-3128 GCA_046263235.1 Actinomycetota bacterium | reverse complement strand
ATGCCCGCTTCAAGTCGGGCGGCGTGGAGGCGTGGACGTATGACATGAACGAGGCGAGAGCGCGAACTCTCCGATCGAACGTCGGAAAGGCGTCGGCGTCGGCCTTCGACCACACCCGAAGCTCCTCGGCCGTCCGTGCGGGGTCGCCCCACAACGTTACGGCGCGCCCGTCGTGGTGCGGAGCGAACATCCGGACCTCCGGCTGAAGCAGTCGGACGCCATGCCTGGCCAGATCGAGGTCGCGAATGACCGAACGGCGGAGCCGTCCGACCGTGTGCGCCAGGACGGGCACCTTCACGCCGGGGGAAAGTGTGTCGGTGACGACCGCCCCGCCGGCCCGCTCACGCCGCTCCAGCACGACCGTTCGAAGCCCCGCCCGAGCGAGGTACGCCGCACAGACCAGCCCGTTGTGTCCGCCTCCGACGACGACGACGTTGTAGGTCATCGGTGGCCGTTCAATCGAAGGACCTGGAGGGCGGCGATTCGCCCTGGTGCCCCCATCACGCCGCCCCCCGGGTGGACCGAGGACCCGCACAGCCATAGTCCGGGGACCGGGGTTCGGTAGCGGGCGAACCCGGGGACGGGACGGCCCCAGAACAGCTGCTCCAGGCTGAGCTCGCCCTGGAAGATGTTCCCCTCGGTGAGTCCGAACGTCCGCTCCAGGTCGAGCGGCGTCAGGACCTGCCGGTGCAGCACGAGCGACCGGATGTTCGGGGCACGCTCCTCGATGGTGTCGATCACGGTGTCGCCGAACGCCTCCCGCCGAGCGTCCCAATCAGGATCGCCGTCAGCGAGGTGGTACGGGGCGTACTGCACGAAGCAGCTCATGACGTGCTTGCCGGGGGGAGCCATCGACGGATCGACCAGCGTCGGGATCACCACGTCGATGTACGGCCTGCTACTGAACCGGCCGTACTTCGCGTCGTCGTAGGCGCGTTCCATGTAGTCGACGCTCGGCGAGAAGCTGATGGCGCCCCGAAGATGCTCGCCGTCCGTCATGTCGTTCGGCAGGCAGGAGAACTCCGGCAACCCGTCCAGGGCCAGGTTCACCTTCCCCGACGATCCCCGGAACTTGAACCGACGCAGCTCGGCCTGGAACGCGGGGTCGAGCACGCCGGGGTCCAGCATCTCCAGGAAGGTTCGGCGAGCGTCGGCGCTCGACAGGACCACCGGCGCCTCGATCTCCTCGCCCGTCTCGAGCACCACGCCCGCGGCCCGTCCGTTCCGAACTTCGATTCGGGCCACCGAGGCTTCGCACCGGATCTCCGCCCCGAAGCTCCGGGCGGCGGACGCGATGGCCTCGCTGACGCCACCCGTTCCTCCCTTCGGGATTCCCCACGCCCGGAACGCTCCGTCGATCTCGCCCATGTAGTGGTGGAGCAGCACGTACGCCGTCCCGGGAGACCGGACGCCCTGGAACGTGCCGATGATCCCCGAGGCGGCCATGGTCGCCTTGAGCGGGTCGGTCTCGAACCACCGGTCCAGGAAGTCCGCCGCGCTCATCGTCATCAGCTGGATGAAAGCCGCCTGCTGTCGTTCGGGCAGCGATCGAAAGCGGCGCCACAGACCGACCACACCCAACCACTCCCGGGGATAGATGCGGCCCGGGTCGGGCGGGGTCAGCGACAGCACGGGCTTGATGAACCTCGCCATCTCCACCATCAGGTGGCCGTACTCGTCGTAGGCCTCGGCGTCGGTCCCCGACCATCTCCGAAGCTCCCGGACGGTTCGCCAATGGTCGGATCGCCGCCACAGGTAGTCGCCCTCGAGCGGCGTGAACGTGCCGTCGAGGGCGAGGATCTCCAGACCGTGCCGCGGGAGGTCCAGCTCCCGGATGATCTCCGGCCGAAGCAGGCTCACCACGTACGACGCCACGCTGAACCGGAAGCCGGGAACGACCTCCTCGGTGACGGCCGCGCCCCCCAGGACGTGGCGCCGTTCGAGCACGACGGCGCGCGCCCCGCCCCGTGCCAGGTAGGCCGCGGCCACCAATCCGTTGTGCCCGCCGCCGATCACGACGGCGTCGTACGGCTCGCGCGTCGGGCGCAGCGACGGGCTCAGCCGCCGACCACCAGGAAATAGCACGCCGCGTACACCTGACCGGCCGCGAACGTCAGCTTGCCGTAGCTGTCCCGGGTGCCGGCGTCGTCGGGGTCGTGCAGGACGACCTCGTACGTGCCCGGTTCGACGACGACGTCCACCGTCGGACCTGCGCTCGGGCAGAACGCGGGCTCCGTCGAATACTCCCTGCACGACCCGCACTTCTTGACGATCACCGACTTTGACCCGGGCCCGCTCAGCAGGAGCTCCAGACGGTCCGGTGAGCTGTTCTGGATGACCAGCGTGGTCCTTCCGGAGATGCTCGGACCGAGCGCTTCGAGCGACTGGACCCGGTTGGTGTTCTGCCCGCTGATCTGATCGACCCGGGCGTCCACCAGCAGGGCCTTGGCCTGCGGAATGAGCGAGTGCTTTGGAAAATCCTTGATCAGGATGGTGAGGTGATCGATGGCCAGCGCGTCGTCGTGACTTCGGTACTCCCGCCTGGCACAGTGGAAGTACGCGTTCGGCAGCGGCTTCCTCGTCCCCTCGACGCGCAACTGGTTGTCGACGAGCGCCGTGAGGACGTCCACGGCATCGCACGCCGAGGCGTCTCTCCCGGCTCCGGCGCTCGCGTCCGCGAGGAGCTCGTCGACGGAGGCCTCGGCATTCCTCGCTCCTTCCGTTCCGCCGAACTCCTCGAGGGCGGTGGCGAACTTCGCGATCCCGCCGGCGTGATCCCCGTCGGCGATCTGGTCCGTGCCCCAGCCGTGGTACGCGGTGGCCAGTCGCTCCCGAGCCAGCTCGGTCAGCGGACCCTCGGGATACTTGGCCAGGAAGGCCCGGTAGCCGCGGGCGGCGCCGGCGAAATCGGACCGGGACAACCGTTCGGCCTTCAGGAACAGACGGCATTCCGCGATTCCCCGCCGCGCCTGGTCGAGCGAGCCGACGAGCGCGTACCCGTACGTGTTCGTGACCCGCTCGTAGCCATCGACGGCATCGGCGCACCGCCCGGCACGATGCGCGGCCAGCGCCGAGTTGAACTGCCGATCACCCAGGAGGTGGTACGCGCCGAATGCCGCCACCAGGAC
>JBHELE010000337.1:0-3305 GCA_046263235.1 Actinomycetota bacterium | reverse complement strand
CCTCGACCACGGCCCAGAACGTGATGCCGTCGCCGTACGGGAGACACCGGCCCCGGAGGATGACGGCCTGGGCGCTGACGCGTGAGAGGAACTCTTCGGCCAAGCGGGACTTACCGACACCCGCCGCCCCGAGCACGGTGGCGAGATGACACGTCCGTTCGGTGATCGCTCGGTTGAACGCCCACTGGAGGAGGGAGAGCTCCTGTTCGCGCCCGACCATGGGGGCGTCGAGGTGCCGAGCGGTGCCGGGGGCCTCGGCGGTGACGTCGATGAGTCGGTAGGCCGTGATGGCGTCGGACTTGCCCTTCAGGTCGAGCGGCTCGGTGGCCTCCGCCATGACGGCGTCGCGGACCAGCCGGTGGGTGTCCGGGCCGATCAGGATCTCTCCGGGCGCGGCGGCCTGTTCCAGCCGGGCCGCCACGTTCACGGCATCGCCGGTCACCAGGGCCTGGCCGGCGGCGGCATCCCCAGCGACGACTTCGCCGGTATTGACCCCCGTCCGGGTCTGGATGGTCACACCCAGTTCCTGTTGCAGCCGTTCGTTCAGCGCGGCCAGGGCTCCTCGCATGTCCCACGCCGCTCGGACGGCCCGGAGGGCGTCGTCCTCGTGGAGCTGGGGGATGCCGAACACGGCCATCACGGCGTCGCCGATGAACTTCTCCACCGTCCCGCCATGCCGTTCGAGGACCGTGCGAACCTCGTCGAAGTACCGCGACATGACCCGGCGGAGCGACTCGGGATCGAGACGCTCGCCGAGGGCCGTCGACCCGGTCACGTCGGTGAACACGACCGTGACCGTCTTCCGGACCTCGCGCGGCGGGATGGGGGCAGTATCGAGAGGCGTGGCGCATGCCATGCAGAACCGGGCGTCCTCGGGGTTGTCCTTGCCGCAGTTGGGGCAGCGCACGATGACGAAGCCTAGCGAGAGGACGACCGCCGTTCTAGAGACGCGGCGGCGCGACTGGGTGGCGGGGGCGCCGCTAGCATGGGCAGGTCATGGACGCCCTCTCCCGCGACGAGCTGGCCGAACGGGCCGGCGTCCCCGCGGAGTTCATCGACAAGCTCGTCGACCTCCAGATCGTGGTTCCGACGGAGGGCGCGTATCGGGTCTCGGACCTCTACCGGGTCCGCCTGGCGAAGGCCCTCGAGGAGGCCGGACTGGACCTGGACGCCATCGGGTCCACCATCGCCGCTGGGAAGTTCTCGCTGGCGTTCATGGACCTCCCGAACTGGCGATGGGCGGGGCTGTCCCCCAAGAGCTTTCGCGAGGCGAGTGCCGAGACCGGCGTCCCCCTGGAGCTGGCCCTCGACACGCAGGAGGCGGCGGGATTCTCGCGGCCCCGACCCGACGATCCCGTGCGCGAGGACGACCTCGAGATGCTGCAGGCGGTCGCGTTGGCGCTGGGGGCCGGCATCCCCGGATCGGAGGCGTTGCGTGTCCTTCGCGCCTTCGGCGAGGGATTCCGTCAGATCACGGATGCCGAACGAACGGTCTTCCACGAGTTCGTGGAGATGCCGCTGCTCCGGTCGGGCCTGGATCAGACGACCACGATGGCCATCGCGCAGCAGTTCGGGTCCCAGATCACGCCGCTGCAGGAGCGAGCGATCGTCGCGATGTACCGCCGATATCAGGAGCGGGCCTGGACGGAGGACACGATCGATCACGCCGAGACGGCGTTGGAGGAGATGGGCCTGTATCGTCGCCCCGACCATCCTCCGGCGATGTGCTTCCTGGACCTGTCGGGGTACACGCGGCTGACCGAGGAGCGGGGCGACCGCGCCGCCGCCGAGCTGGCCGGGCGGCTGGCGGAGATGGTCCAGCGGACGTCACGCGGCCACGGCGGGCAGCCGGTCAAGTGGCTCGGCGACGGCGTCATGTTCCACTTCAAGAATCCCGGACCCGGCGTCGTGGCGGCGCTCGAGATGGTCCAGCGCGCGCCGGACAGCGGGCTCCTTCCGGCCCACGCGGGCGTCGCGGCGGGCCCGGTGGTGGCCCAGGGCGGGGACTTCTTCGGCCGGACCGTGAACATGGCGTCGCGCGTCGCCGCGTACGCCGCCCCCGGCCAGACGCTGGTCACCGACGAGGTCGTGGAGTCCTGCGACGCCCTCCCGGTTCGTTTCGAGGAGATCGGGACGGTCGAGCTCAAGGGCGTGGCTCGTCCGGTACGCCTTCACGAGGCCGTCCGGCTCGAGGCCTGAGGTGGAGTTCCGCGACGTGCTTGGCCGCCGGCGCATGGTTCGATCGTTCCTGCCCCAACCCGTCCCGGACGACGTCGTGCGGCGGGTCCTGTCGACGGTTCGACACGTCCCCACCGCCGGCTTCAGCCAGGGGATCGACGTCATCCTGCTCGACACCGCCGAGCAGCTCCGCCGCTTCTGGAGGACCACCACACCGGATGACGAATGGTCGGCCACCGAGCCCGACCTTCCACCACGCCTCCCGCCGGTCATCGTCCTGCCGTTCTCCGACAAGCGCGCCTACCTGAAGCGGTACTCGAAGCGGGACAAGGCCGGCCTCGGTATGGACGTCGAAGAGGGATGGCCCGTCCCGTACTGGGACATCGACGCGGCCATGGCCGTGATGACGATCCTGCTCTCGGCGGTCGACGAAGGCCTGGGCGGTTGGTTCTTCGGGGTGTTCCACGGCGAACGCGACCTGCTGCGAGATCTCGATGTGCCGGAGGGGCCCCGGCTGCTCGGCGCGATCGGGCTGGGATATCCGGACCCGGCCGAGGGCGGGTACGTACTCCGGCATCGACCACTCGATGACTTCGTGCACCGGGGGCGGTGGTGATGGCCGAGCGCCCGCCCGCCGAGCCGCGTGTCGCCTTCGTCCTGGGCGGGGGCGGGAATATGGGGGCGTACGAGGTCGGGATGCTCGCCGCGCTGCTGGAACGAGCCATCGTTCCGGATCTCATCGTCGGCAACTCGGTGGGGGCGTTGAACGGTGCTGCCGTCGCGGCCGACCCCACAACCGAAACGGTGGACCGTCTGCGCCACGTCTGGGTCAACCTCGACGGCGAGCGCATCTTCGGCGGGTCGCCGTTCGCGCCGGCCGCCAATATCCTCCGCCGCGGGGCCACCCACCTGCATTCGAACCGCGCCCTTCGCCAACTGGTCGAGCAATTGCTCCCGGCGAAGCGCTTCGAGGACCTCAAGGTCCCCTTCCAATGCGTCGCGGCCAGCATCGAGCGCGCCGCCGAGCACTGGTTCAGCGAGGGGCCGCTGGTGGAGGCGATCCTGGCCTCGTGCGCGCTGCCGGGCGTGCTTCCGGTGATGGAGGTCGAAGGCGAGCACTTCATGGA
>JBHELE010000336.1:0-5805 GCA_046263235.1 Actinomycetota bacterium | reverse complement strand
GAGTTCTTCATCTCGACCAGGATGTCCACAGCCCGGTCGAGCTCGTTCAGCGCCGGCCCTTCGGTCTCCGGCTTCTCCGGCAGCGCCGGCGCTCCGGCCACCTCGCGGATGAGCGGCACGCCCTCCTCGGGTCCCTGGAAGAGCAGCACGTCGCCGTCCGACAGGACGGTCTCGGCCTGCGGGTCGAACTCCCATTCGGTACCGCGCCGCACGGCCATCAGCCATATCCCGGTCTCGCTCGGCAGCAGCAGCTCGCCCAGCGATCTCCCGACGCAGGGAGCGCCTTCGCGAACGCGGACCCGTCCGACCACCTCGTCCGCATGACGAAGGTCCTTGCGAAGGGCGTCCGGGATCCCCAAGTGGGCCTGCACGACCCGGGCCATATCCGACGCGGCGTCCCCGATCTTGTCGATGGCGGCGGCCAGGTGCAGCACGCCGCCCATGGCCTCGGCGTCCTCCGGCGACCGGGCGGCCAGCATGGCCACCTCGCGGAGACGCCTCAGGTACTCGTCGAGCTGCTGCTCGAGGACCTCGACCTCCTCCGCGAGGTCCTCCTCGTTGAAGAACACGGCGGCGTAGGCCAGGTCGACCATGAGCTCGGAGACATCCTTCGCCTCGACGAGCAGGTCCTTGACGTTCCTCGGTTGGTCGTCGTCACCCATGCAGAGCTACTCCAAAGATAGCGAGAGCGAACAGGAAAGAGATCACGCCGGTCAAGTCCATCACGCTCGTGATGACGGGAACGGAGTGGTTGTCGGGATCCCATCCGAACCGGGTGGTCCCGATGGCGACGTAGTAGCTGACCACGATGGAGATGAGCGTGCCCAGGATCCCGGCTAGCAACGTCCCCAGGATCATCGGAACCGGGCCTGGGTGGGCGAGGCCGGTTACCACGCTGTATCCGAACCCGAGCGCCCCAATGAAGGCGAAGACGATCACGCCGAACAGCATGACCAGGGAGGAGTCCAGGTACGCCAGGCCCTCCGGCGCCCCCCGCGCTCGGATCAGACCGAGCTGGAGCTTCGACGACAGGCGCGAGGAGAGGATCCCGCCCAGCGAACCGGCCGACGCCACGAACGGCGGGACGAGCAGCAGCAGGCCGGGGAGCTCGGTGAACCGCTCCAGCCGGGCCTCGATCACGGTCCCGGCCAGAATGTCCAGGAGCGGGGTGAGGATGATCACGGCCAGCATCTCGAGGAATACCCGGCGCGCGGTGGGGAGATCGGTGAGCGCCCCGCGGGCCGTCGCGTAGAGGCAGACGACGATCGACGCAATGGCCAGCGACGTGTTCACCCATTCGACCTTCGTCAGGAACGTCGCCAGGAAGAGCACGGGGACGGTGATCATGTCCGCGGCGGCCGTGACGACCGGCGTGGCCACCGCGTCGAGGTCGTACCCGCGACGGAACGACAGGACGGAGAGCGCGACCGTCAGCAACAGGATGATGGTCGAGTCGACGATCCCTCTGATCACGGCGATCGTCACGAACTTGGAAAACGAGATCGACTCGAGGTTGAAGGCAATCGCCGACAGCTTGGCCAACGCCGCCAGATACAGCGAGGAGAACAGCGTGGACACCACGGCCACGAACACGTTCTGGTACAGGACTCCGGTTCGGGCCCTCGTCACCTCGAACAAACCGGTGTGGGTGGCCGTGCCCAGGCGCGCGCCGATGGCCCCGAAGATCGTCCCGCGCATCCCGAGGATGGCCGGAATGAGGATCAGGAGGCCGGGAAGCCGCTCCAGCGTGCCGGTGATGTTCGCCAGCGTGATCCCGGCCACGAAGGCCGTGGCCGCACCCAGCAGGAGCGCGATGAATCCTTGCCGGAGCGTCCGACGCTCGGACCGCAGATAGTCCAGGAAGCGCCGTGCGCGACGCCGATACCGCCCGGCCATAACGGCACGCCCATTTCGCCGGTTCCTTTCGTGCTGGGATGGGCCGGGGACAGCCCGAGCGAGTATGCCGCCGGAGGCCTACCGGATCAACATATGTCGAAGATGGCGGGCCACAGGACGAACCTCGCGTTGCTGATCGTGCTGGCGTGGGCGTTGGCCACCGGAGCGCTCGCCTTCGCCATCGGTCAGGGATGGGGTCGGTGGATCGCCGTCGCCCACGGCGCGGGCGGCCTCGCGGCCCTCCTCCTGGCACCGTGGAAGGCCGTCATCGCCAAACGAGGGCTACGGCGAAGACACGCACATCGGGTCGCGTCGGTCGCGCTGGCGGTGACGGTCTTCCTCGTGCTCGCCTCGGGCGTCGGCCACGCCACGGGGCTCCTTCGCTCGGTCGGCGGCGTCACGGCCATGCAGATCCACGTGGGGTCGGCGCTGGCCGCGGTCCCGCTGGCGATCCAGCACGTCCTGGCCCGACGGATTCGGCTCCGCGCTACGGACTTGTCCCGGCGGACCATGCTCCGCGCCGTGGCGCTGACCGGCGGTTCGGCGCTCGTCTATGGCGGCCTGGAAGCCGTCAGCGGTCTGGCCGGTCTCCCCGGGCGGACCCGTCGCTTCACCGGGTCGTATCGCGCCCTTTCGCCCGACGCCCGAGGCATGCCGGTAACGCAGTGGCTGAACGATTCCGTTCCGGCGATCGATGCCGTTGAGTGGCGGCTTGCGACGGGCCCGCCCGGCACCTCCACGGTCGGGGTCGCCGAGCTCGAAGCGATTCGAGAGCCGGTCAGAGCGGTGCTCGACTGCACGGGGGGATGGTTCGCCGACGCGGCCTGGGAGGGCGTCCGGCTCGACCGCCTCCTGCCGTCGCGAGACGACGGATCAGGCCCGGCACGCAGCATCGAGGTCGTCTCGGCGACCGGGTATTCCCGTCGCTTCCCGGCCGGCGATGCGGCGAACCTGTGGCTGGCGACACGACTGGCCGGCGCGCCCCTGTCGCCGGGACACGGGTCCCCCGCTCGCCTGGTCGCGCCCGGCCGCCGGGGCTTCTGGTGGGTGAAGTGGGTGGCGTCGATTCGATGGTCGGACACCCCGTGGTGGTGGCAGCCACCTTTCCCCCTGACCTAAGGTCCCCCTACGACGGTGGCCCACGAGGGAAACGGAGCGAACGCGTGATCGAGTTCACTGATTGGGCGGTCGACATCCTGCAGCGGGCCCAGCGTGCCGCCTCGCGGTTCGACCCGGAGGCCAGGGTGCGATTGGCACGAACTCGCGCCGGCGTGGAAGCGCTCCTGGTTCACGCTCCGGAGCCGGGTGATCGGGAGCTCGAGGTGGGACAGGTCTCGGTGTTCGTCGAGCAGCGGCTGGACGGCCTGGTCGACATCGAAGAGCCTCACGACCGGCTGGTCCTTCGCCCGGCCGGCTCGCTTCCGAACGTCCGGCCGGAACACTGATCCGCTACCCGGTGTGCCGTCGACCCTCCGGGGTCTCCTCCTCGGTGGCGGCGACCCCCGTGGGACCTCGCTCCGACGTGGTCAAGTCGACGCGGATGGGGTCCTCGCCCTCGATCCGTTCGACGACGTCCCCGGCCTGACGCGGCCCGCTCGTCTTGATCCCGACGGTCGTCCCCCGCTCGGCGGCGAGCTTCGAACCGGGGCCGCGGCGATCCCACATCCCGAGCCCGCCGCCCAGGACGAGTCCCAGCGTCGCCCCCGCCGTCACTCCGACGGCGGCGGCGATCAGCAATCTGGCTGTCAGCGACATGTCGATGGGGAGGAAGGCGGCCGGAAGAACGAGGATGGCGCCGGCCAGTGCGGTGAGCGGGACCAGCTTCAACAGCCTGCGGCGGGCCTCCTTCGTGATCGGTCCCACGCCGGGGCCGACCATCGTCTGGTCGATCTCCTCGCGCATCTCGCCGCGCAGCGAGGTCACCTCGTCGGCAGGATCGTCGATTCGTATCTGCTCGGGCGGGACCCCCGCGCGCTCCGCCGCTTCCGCCGCTTCCTCGGCGTCGCGGCGATCGTGGAAGACGCCGACGGTGTCACGCTCGTGGATGGGCTTTCTGGCCATCGCGGCCTCCCTATCCGGTCGTGCGCTGGATGCGCTCCTGGTCTCTCGCCGCGTCGCGCGAGGCCTGCTCGGCGTCGGCCTTGTTCGGAGCGGTCTGTCCCGGGGCGTGGAGCAAGTTCTGCACGCCGGCCACGCCGGGGATCGCCGCAACCACGGACTCGGCGTTCCTGATCTCGTCGGGTCGCTTCAGCTGGCCGCGCAGGGTGACCACCCCGTCGAGCACGTCGATGACCACGTCTCCCTTCGGAAAGTCCGGGCCAAACAGCGTGCTCTCGACCCTCGCCTTGAGCGTTCGGTCGTCGACCTCGGGCTGCTCGATGCCGGGGTGGCGGACCCGATGTTCCATCCCGGCCAGGACCCCTTCGGCGTAGCGGGCCCGGCGGTCCACTCGCTCCGCTCCGCGCCGGACCCGCGCTCCCATCATGTCGATGGCCTTCGTCCGTCGCCCCCGACCTCGGTCCGGGTCGAGGAAATACGCGGCGCCGGCCCCGGCCGCCGCGCCCACGAGGAACGTCTTGATGCGCTTGGCCACGATGCTCGCCCCCTTCGTGCCGTCCTTGCCGGGACTACCCGGGGGGTTCGGTGGGTAAACGCGGTGCGCGGCGGCCTTCATCGGCGAAGGACGGTGACCGGTGACCGAGTTCGGCTACACCCTTTCCAGCGAAGAGTTCGGACCGACCGACCTGGTCAGAAACGCCGGGAGGGCGGAGGAGGCCGGGTTCACGTTCGCCCTGATCTCCGACCACTTCCATCCGTGGGTCGATCAGCAGGGACAGAGCCCCTTCGTGTGGGCGACCCTCGGTGGGATCGCCGAGGCGACCGACCGCCTTCGGGTCGGGACCGGCGTGACGTGTCCGCTGATCCGAACCCACCCGGCCATCGTCGCGCACGCCGCGGCGACCGTGGCGGACATGATGCCGGGCCGGTTCTTCCTGGGCCTGGGGACCGGCGAGAACCTCAACGAGCACGTGACGGGATCGCGGTGGCCGGCGATCGACGAACGGCTCGACATGCTCGAAGAGGCCATCGAGGTCATCCGGGCGTTGTGGAAGGGCGAGCTGACCACGCACCGCGGCCGGCACTACACGGTGGAGCAGGCCAGGATCTATACCCTGCCCAGCGACCTGCCGCCGATCTACGTGGCGGCGAAGGGAAAGCGTGCGGCGACGATCGCCGCCGAGACGGGAGACGGCCTCATCGCCGTGGGACCGCATCAGGACGCCGCCGCCACGTACCGCGACGCGGGCGGTGACGGCCCACGGTACTGCCAGCTGCACCACTGCTGGGCGGACGACGAAGCCGAGGCGCGCAGGACCGCCCGGAAGTGGTGGCCGAACGCCGGGATCGGCGGGGAGCTCAGCGTGGAGCTCCCGCTTCCCCGCCATTACGAGCAGGCGTCGGAGACCGTCACCGAGGATGACGTGGCGAAGAGCGTCTCGTGCGGACCCGATCCGGAGGTCCATCTGAAGCCGATCCGCCAGGCGATCCGCGCGGGTTTCGACCACGTGTACCTGCACCAGATCGGTCCCGACCAGGAGGGGTTCCTGCGCTTCTTCGAGGAGAAGCTCCGCCCGAAGCTCTCAACCGACCAGTCGGCGGCGTGAGGGAGGCGAACATCATGCCCACGTGTGAAGTGTGCGGTAACGAGTACGACAAGACGTTCCAGGCATCACGGCGGGGGAGAGCGCCGGCCACACGTTCGACAGCTTCGAGTGCGCCGTCCACGCCCTGGCTCCGCGGTGCGCTCACTGCGACTGCCGAATCCTGGGTCACGGCGTCGAGTCCGATGGGTCCATGTTCTGTTGCGCCCACTGTGCGCAGGCCGCCGGGGTCGGCGGGTTGCGTGAC
>JBHELE010000335.1:0-2995 GCA_046263235.1 Actinomycetota bacterium | reverse complement strand
CGGTGAGCCCGACGCTGGGCCAAGAGTCGCTGCGGCAGGGGATCGTAGCCGGGTTGGTCGGCCTGGTCCTGCTGATGATCTATCTCGCCTTCTACTATCGCCTGCTGGGCGTCGTGACGTGGTTCGGGATGGCCGTGTGGGCAGTTCTGGCCATCGGGCTGATCGCGCTGCTCGGGCGGACGGTCGGCTACGCGCTGACCCTGGCCGGCGTGGCCGGGATCATCGTGTCCCTGGGCGTCACGGCGGATTCGTACATCGTGTTCTACGAGCGGCTGAAGGACGAGGTCCGACACGGTAAGACGCTGCGATCGGCCGTGGGACCGGCGTTCAAGCGGTCGTGGAAGACCATCGTGGCGGCGGACATCGTCACGGTGGGGGCTGCCGCGGTGCTGTACGCGCTGGCGGTGGGCAGCGTGAAGGGCTTCGCCCTCACGCTCGGGCTCTCCACCGCGCTCGATCTGTTCGTCGTGTACTTCTTCAAGCGGCCCGCGGTGTTCCTGATCTCGCGGAGCCCGCTGTTGTCGAACCTCCGGGGCGTGGGGCTTCGCAGTGGCGTGGCCGCCGACCCCGTTCCCGTGGCCGGAGGTGAACGGTGAGCGTGCGGCAGGCCGTCGCGACGTTTCGGGGGCACCACGTCCCCCGCTTCGATTTCATGGGCAGGAAGCAATGGTGGTTCGCCCTCTCCGCGGGCCTGATCGTGCTGTCGCTGGTGGGCCTGTTTGGACGCCAACTGAACTTCTCCATCGCCTTCAGCGGCGGGTCTTCGCTTCAGTTCCAGAACCGAAGCGGGGCCTCCATCGGCGACTACCGGGCCGTGCTGGCCGAATTCGGACGGGGGGCCGCCCAGATCGAGATCCTCGGAAACAACCAGATCAGCATCCGAACCGAGAGCTTGACCGACCTGGGACTGCGGGCCGACCAGCTCCGCGAGGCCCTGGCCGAGGAAGCCGGGATCGCCAGCGAGGAGATCAACGAGCAGGACGTCGGCCCCACGTGGGGGAGCACGATCTCGAGCAAGGCCCTCACTGCGCTGATCGTCTTCCTGGTCGTGGTCAGCCTGTACATCTCGTTCCGGTTCGAGCCGAAGATGGCGGCGGGAGCGCTGGTCGCCCTGGTGCACGACCTCATCATCACGGCTGGGATCTACGCGCTGGTGGGACGGGAGGTCACCCCGGAGACGGTCATCGCCATCCTCACGATCATGGGGTACTCGCTGTACGACACGGTGGTGATCTTCGACAAGGTCAAGGAGAACACCGAGTCCGCTGCGTTGGTGGCGCGGGAGACATACGCCGGCGTCGCGAACCTATCGCTGAACCAGGTGTTCATGCGCTCGGTGAACACGTCGCTGGTGGTGTTGCTGCCGATCGGCGCCCTCCTGTGGTTCGGCGGCGAGACCCTGAAGGACTTCGCGTTCGCGCTGTTCGTGGGGGTGGCGATCGGGGCGTACTCGTCGATCTTCGTGGCGACCCCGATGCTGGTCGTGCTGAAGGAGCGGGAACCGCGCTTCCAGCACATCCGGGCCAGGGCCGAAGGTCGCCGCCGTCCGGCAGCCGCTCGGGGCGTCGCGTCCGTCCCACAGATCCGGTCCGCCCGGGAGCGGGAGGAAGAGCCGGTGGCGGTCGCGTCGGGTGGGGGACGAGGCGCGGCCGCCGGCCAGCCGACCCGCCCCCGCCCGTCGAGCGGTCAGGCTCGCCGGCGCAAGAGCAAGCCGCAGGCGAAGAAGCGCCGTCGCCGATAGGCCGCCCCGGCGAGAAGAGTGGGGCGAGGAACGTGAGCGATACCATCGACCGTTTCCGATCCCTGATCCGCGACATTCCGGATTTCCCGGAGCCGGGGATCGTGTTCAAGGACATCACCCCGCTGCTGGCCGACGATGACGCGTTCTCCTCCGTGATCGACCTGATCGTCGTGCACTACGGCCGCGGCAACATCGACAAGGTCGTGGGGATCGAGGCGCGCGGGTTCATCCTGGCCTCGCCGGTGGCATACCACTTCGGCGCGGGGTTCGTGCCGGTGCGGAAGGTCGGGAAGCTGCCGTGGGACAGTGAGGCCGAGGAGTACGCGCTGGAATATGGCACCGCCACCCTGGAGATCCACAAGGACGCCATTCGGCCAGGCGAGCGGGTGCTGATCGTCGACGACGTGCTGGCGACGGGGGGGACCGCGCGGGCCACCGCTCGGCTCGTGGAGCGGCTGGGAGGCAAGGTCGTCGGCATCGCCTGCCTCATCGAGCTCACGTTCCTCAAGGGCCGCGACGCGGTCGACGGGTACGAGTTCTTCAGCCTCGTCGCCTACTGAGACGTTGGGCCGCCCCGGGCCCGGGGAATGAATGTCCTGCTCCGAGCCGAAGGGAGGCGCGATGGATCAGTCGCGATTCGAGGAGCTCAAGAAGAAGCGATTCGAGGAAGGGCTGTCCGACGAGGAGGCCAACGAGCTCGGCCAGCTGTATGCCGAACAGAGCGGCGAGCAGTACGCGAACGCCGAGATGCGGCCGGACGTCGAGGAGACGCCCGAGGCCTGGAAGGCGGAGGGCGAAGGCCAAGAGGTGAAGGAGCGCGAGGAGCGGGGGGACGACGCCGCGGTTGATACGACCGAGGGTCCGGAGGGTGAGCACAAGCCCGAGGAAGAGCGCGCCGTCGGGACCGAGCGCCAGGCCATGGCGCCGACCGGCGCCGGGTACACGCCTCCCAAGGGGTCGTCGGAGCCGGGCGGGGAACCCCCCACGCCGCCGGAGCAGCGAACGCCCGCGCCGTAACGTTCCGCTTCGGGTCCGCCACCAAGCCCTCGTGTGCCCGGTCGTCGCGTCGGCCCGGTAGGCGTCGGGCGTTTCGGGGATTGGTGACACCGCGGGTACCATGGGTGCGAGGTCTGCACCCATGGAGCAGCAGGAGGCGGTCAAGCAGGAGCGCCGGGGAGGCCTCCTCTCCCGGCTTCCCTTCCGGCCGTCCGACACCGGTCCGGCCGATTCGTTCGAGGGACTGATCCGCGCGGT
>JBHELE010000334.1:0-3857 GCA_046263235.1 Actinomycetota bacterium | reverse complement strand
CAGCACTCCGAGGACGACATCGCCCGCTACGTCGACGCCTACGCGGAGTTCTGCGCCGCCCTGGCGGGCTGACCGCCTTCGACGGGCTGCCCCGCGTGAGCCCTCCGAACGTCAGCTGGAACGCTTCGAACCGAGCGAAGGCTCCGACCGGACGCGGCCGGCCCGGCGCATCATCCTCGGCACGGAGGTGCCGACGAGGACGGCGGCCACACCGACCAACAGCGCCGCCGCCAGCGCCATGCTTCGCACGAACGTGACGGCCAGCGCGGCGGCCCCCAGCAGGGCGCTCCACAGGTACATCAACAGGACCGCCTGCCGATGCGTGTGTCCGATCTCCATCAGATGGTGGTGGATGTGCTCCTTGTCCGGGCGGGTCACCGGCCGTCCCCGCCGGATGCGGCGGATGATCGCCAAGACGACGTCGGTGAACGGCACGGCGAGGACCAGCAGCGGGATCGCCACGGGCATGGCCAGCGCCGCTAGCTCCGTCTCCGTCGGCTCGACCGTCCGGCCCACGCCGGAGATCGTCGCCGCCGCGAGCAGCACCCCGAGCAGCATGCTGCCCGAGTCGCCCATGAAAACTCGCGCCGGGAAGAAGTTGTGCGGCAGGAAGCCGACCGTGGCCCCGGCGACCACCACGCACAGCAGTGAGGCCGGCGAAGGGGCCTCGAAGGGGATGTCCCCCGTCTGGAAGGAGTAGGCGAAGAACGCGGCGGCGGCGATGGCCACCACCCCGGCGGCGAGTCCGTCGAGGCCGTCGATGAGGTTCACGGCGTTGACCATCGCCACGACCCACAGAAGCGTGAGCGGAACGGCGAGATCCGGCGAGAACGAGAGCACGCCGAATCCCGGGAACCAGAAGTAGAGGAGCTGGATCCCGGCCAGGATCAGCAGGCCACCGGCCAGCACCTGGCCCGCGACCTTCGCCGGGACCGAGAGGCCGCGAACGTCGTCGTAGACCCCGAGCACCACGACGACCGTCCCGGCCAGGGCGGCCCCGAGGGGCTCCGAGGAGGTCCCGAACAGCTGCCGGAACGGCGGCATGAGGGCGGCGACGCCCAGCCCCACGACGGCGGCGAACCACAGGGCCAGCCCGCCGAGGGTCGGCGTCGGCCGGGGATGAACCTTGCGGTCGGAGGGGTGGTCGATCGCGCCGAACCGCACCGCGAGCCGCCGCACCAGCGGCGTGGCCACCAACGCGGTGACCGCCGAGGCCACGAAGACGGCCGCGTATGGCAGGAGGCTCACGCGTAGGCGGGGAACCTGGCCGTCAGGTCGGCGACGCGATCGCGGGCCCGGCGCTTCACGTCGCCGTCCTCGGGCGCCCGGATCACGTCCCCGATCACCTCGGCGATCTCCTTCATCTCGGCTTCGTCCATCCCTAACGTGGCCGGGCCTGGCGTCCCGACGCGGATGCCCGACGCCGTGGCCGGGGGCAGCGGGTCGAATGGGATGGCGTTCTTGTTGAGCGTGATCCCGACCTCGTCGCACGCCGCCTCGGCGTCGGCACCGGTGATCCCGATCGGCTGGAGGTCGACCAGCGCCAGATGCGAGTCGGTGCCCCCGGAGACCAGTCGGAGGCCCTGGTCCTGCAAGCCCGCCGCCAGAGCCCGGGCGGTCCGAACCACCCGGTGGGCATAGTCGCGGAACTCGGGCGTGGCAGCCTCCTTGAGCGCCACGGCCTTGGCCGCGATGCAGTGCTCCAGCGGCCCTCCCTGCATCATCGGGAACGTGGCCTTGTCGATGGCCTTGGCGTGCTCCGCCTTGGACAGGATCATCGCGCCGCGCGGCCCGCGAAGGGTCTTGTGCGTCGTGAAGGTCACCACGTCCGCGTCCGGCACGGGGTTGGGGTACGCGCCGCCCGCGACCAACCCGATGAAGTGCGCGGCGTCGACCATGAACACCGCACCGACCTCGTCGGCGATCTCCCGGAACCCCGCGAAGTCGATGGTCCTCGGGTACGCCGTGGCCCCGGCGACGATCATCTTCGGCCGGTGCTCCCTGGCCAGGTCGCGGACCCGGTCCAGGTCGATGAGCTCGGAGTCCTTGTCGATCTCGTACCCCACGACGTTGAACCACTTCCCGGAGAAGTTGACCGGTGAGCCGTGGGTCAGGTGGCCGCCGTGGGGAAGGCTCATGCCTAGCAGGGTGTCGCCGATGTCCATGAACGCGAAGTAGGCCGCCATGTTCGCCTGCGCGCCGGCGTGGGGCTGGACGTTGGCGTGGTCTGCGCCGAACAGCTCCTTGGCCCGGTCGATGGCCAGCTGCTCGGTCACGTCGACGAACCGGCAGCCGCCGTAGTAACGCTTCCCCGGGAGGCCCTCGGCGTACTTGTTATTCATCGTCGAGGCCAGCGCCGCCAGCACCGCGGGGCTGGTGTAGTTCTCGGAGGCGATCAAGCGGATGGTGCTCCGCTCCCGCTCCAGTTCGGCGACCATCGCGTCCGCCACCTGGGGGTCCGTCTCCCGGAGGGCCTCCCAGTCAGCCACCCAGTCCTTCATCCGCTCGTCTCCTCTTGCTCGATCGCCGCGATCTGCTCGACACGGCGCTGGTGTCGACCGCCCTCGAACGGCGTGTCCAGCCAGACATCCACGATCTCCCGGGCGAGCGCCGCCGCCACGATCCGAGCCCCGATGGCCAGGACGTTCGCATCGTTGTGCGTCCGCGACATCCGCGCCGTGTAGAGCTCGAGGCACAGCGCCGCGCGGACCCCACGGACCTTGTTCGCGCTGATCTGTTCGCCCTGACCCGAGCCCCCGAGGACAATGCCACGCTCGGCCTCCCCCGCCGTCACGGACCGGGCGACGGCGGCGCAGATCGGCGGGTAGTCCGTGGGCTCCTCCGAGTCGGTCCCGAGGTCGATGGGCTCGTGGCCCCGCTCCTTCAGGTGCTGCTTGAGGTCCTCCTTCAGCCGGAAGCCCGCGTGGTCCGAGCCGATGGCGACCCGCAACGCTACGCCTCGCGCGCCGCGGGACTGGCCTCCCGCAGGTTCCCGAAGAGGCCCTCGACGAAGGCGTCCACCAGGCCCTCGAGCTCCCAGGCCACCGCTCGGTACGTCTCGAAGGACATCCCCAGGGGGTCGGAGACGTCCTCGTCCCCGATAGCGCGAGCCTCGGGGGAGCGCCGGAGGTGGTCGGCGGCGGCGAGCCGCTCGAGCGCCGCCTCGCGGGATGGCGTCCCCCTCGGCTGGGGCAGCCTCCGCAGCAGTTCCACGAGCTCCTTCAGCGTGAAGATCTTCGACGAGGCCTCGGGGGCGATGTGGGCGACCTCGTCCCGGTGCTCGGCCGTCATCGTCAGCACCAGGTCCACGCGGTCGACGACGTTGGGATCGAGCGCCGAGGCCTGCAGCCCCGAGATGTCGACGCCCCGCTCCTCCGCGGCCCGGACCGCCTCGGGCATCGGGGGCTGCCCGGGTCGGGCCCAGGTCCCGGCGGAGACCGTGCGCAGAGAGCCCCCGAGGAGGCGTGCCGAGCGGTCGGCGAGGAGCCCTTCGGCCATCGGGGAGCGGCAGATGTTGCCGGTGCAGACCAGCAGCACGGACAGCACGTCGGCAGTCTAGCACCGGCCCCTCCGGGCCCCTCCGGCGGCCCCGAGTGAGCGCGTTACGCCCGCAGGACGAACCGGTCCACCGGGCCCAGGCCCGGCACCGGGATGACCTGGATCGTCAGACGCTCCTCGTTGGCACGGACGTACAGGAAGTGATGACGGTCGTCGAGCGAGGCCGCCGGGGGTGGCGTTCCCCGCGGGCAGTCGTCCACCGCATCGAGGGTCTGACCCCCGCCCCCTGACACGATGAACACGACGTCGTCGACGGTGAACCGCTGATAGTTGTGGTCGTGCCCCGTCAGCACGAGGTC
>JBHELE010000333.1:0-4728 GCA_046263235.1 Actinomycetota bacterium | reverse complement strand
GCCGGGCGCCGCGGCGGAAGAGCTCGGCGTAGCCGCGGATCGACGTGAGCGGGGTTCGAAGCTCGTGCGACGCGTCCGCCAGGAAGCGCCGCAGACGATCCTCTGATGCCTTCCGCTCCGCGAAGGCCCGTTCGATCTGGGCCAGCATCGTGTTCAAGGCCACGCCGAGCTGCCCCACCTCCGTTCGCGGATCCTGCTCCGGCACGCGCCGCGACAGGTCCCCCGCGGCGATGGCCCCGGCGGTCTCGCCCATCTCGTGCAGCGGACGAAGCTCCCGGCGAACCAGCCACCACGACAGGAACCCCAAACCGGCCACCACGACAACCGTCACCAAGACCTCGATCACGACGAGGCGTCCGAGGGTTCGCCCGAACTCGGTCAACGGAATGGCCACGATGAGCGTCCCTCGGTCGCCGAGGCGACCGAGCCCCTGGGCGAGCACGCGATACCGAATCGACCCTTCGACCGATCCGCTGGTGAAGGTCACCGGCTTGCCGGCCCCCTCGGGCTCCGGGAGGCGGTCCGGCAGGTCCGGACGGGGGAGCGCCGTCGAGCCATACGTGAACGTCAGGGCGTTCAGGGTACGTCCGGAGGCATCCCGGACCTCACCGAACGTCCCCGGAGGCAGCGTGGTCGCGCCGATGGGCGGCCCCGGGGATACCGGTCCGAACTCCGTGTTCGACGCCTCTCCGATCGCCGCCGCCATCGGGACGCGCGCCGCCAGCAGCTGCTGGTCCACCCGGCTGAGCAGGAACGACTTCAGGGACGCGTACGTCACCACGTCCGACACCAGCAGCCCGGCGAACACCATCGCGATGACGGCGATCAGCAGTTTCACCCGGAGGGACATGTCACTCCGGTGGCAGACGCAGGCAATACCCGACGCCCCGAACGGTATGGATCAGCGGCGGCCCCGGGACGTCGATCTTCTTGCGAAGGTAGCTGATGTAGGTCTCGACCACGTTGCCGTCGCCGCCGAAGTCGTAGTTCCACACGCGGTCGAGGATCTGTGACTTGGTCAGCACACGCGGGGAGTTCGCCAGCCGGAGCCGGAGAAGGTTGTATTCCGTGGCGGTCAGATCGATCCGCCGGCCCCCGCGACGGACCTCGTGCAGGTCGTCGTCCATCTCGAGATCGGCGAACGCGAACCGGGCGTCCCGCTGCCCCGATCCTCGCGTTCGCCGCAGGATGGCCCGGATCCTCGCCACGAGCTCCTCGAGGCTGAACGGTTTCGTCACGTAATCGTCGCCGCCGAGGGTGAGTCCGCGAACGCGATCGGCCGTGGCGTCCCGCGCCGTCAGAAAGAGGATCGGCACGCGTTCTCGCTGGTCCACGAGGCGCTTGGCCACGTCGAATCCATCCCCGTCGGGCAGCATGACATCGAGCACGATGAGGTCGGGGCGAAACGACCCCACGGCGCGAACGGTCTGCCGGCCGGTATGCGCCACGTCGACGACGAATCGCTCGTAACGAAGGGCGGTGGCGACGAGGTCGGTGATGCTCTCCTCGTCGTCGACGACGAGGATGCGCACGCCTTCACCGTCCCCGCTGCCGGTGGTCACCGGGGAATCGTAGGGCTCGATGCTGAGAGTTACCTGTGAGTCCGCTCGGAATCACCCGAGCCATCAGTGGGGGTGCCCTGACGCGGTGGCGGGACAACCAGTGCGAGCACGTTCCAGGAGACCGTTCTACTTTGTTGTCTGGGTGGAGTGTGCAGATACGTCGAGGAGGTGCCTCATGACCTCATCCCGTGGCCAGCCCGTATCGATCGGCGACGTCCGCCGGGCCGTCGGCGGACGGGCGTTCCTGTTCGACAACCCGCATGACTACCTCGCCGGGGTCGAGGACGCCATTGCCGCCTTGACGACGAACGAGGCGCGGGTCGTGGTAGTGGAGGAAGGTGGCCGCGAGGAATGGCTCCGGACGCTCGAGCAGTACCGAGCGGCCTGCGGACCGCCGACGTCCGAGCCGGCGCGGTCGTTCGAATCGACGCTCGAACGCCAACTCTCCGCCTGAGGCGTCCTGCCGCCCGGAACGACGTTGACGCCTCCGCCCGTCGCTTCTAGAGTCTGGACATCTCAAGAATAAGAACCATTCTCATTCACCGTCGCGCGGTGGTCCTCACCGCGGTGGCGGCCATGGCGTTCATCCCACTGTCCGCCGGTTGTTCGCCGGCCGCGACGGGTGCACCGGGCCGGATCTCGGTGGTGGCCAGCTTCTACCCGGTCTACGAGGCGGCCCTGCGTGTCGGCGCCGGACGCGTTGAGGTCACGAACCTGACGCCGGCCGGGGCGGAGCCCCATGACCTCGAGCTGTCGCCGAAGGAGGTCGATCTGATCCTGGACGCGGACGTCGTGCTGTACGTGGGCTCCGGGTTCCAGCCGGCGGTGGACGACGCGGTGCGCGACCGGAGCTCCGGGGTCACGGTCGACCTGCTTCAGGACCTCCGTGGCTCGCTTCGATCGACCGCCGGAACGATGGGAGGACTCGATCCGCACGTCTGGTTGGATCCCGTCCTGATGGGTCAGCTCGCGAACGAGGTTCGGCTCGCGCTGGCGGCGGCCGCGCCCACGCTCGGTGCCGTGTTCGAACGAAACGGGCGCGGGTACCGGGCGGAGATCGCGGCGCTCGACCGGCGGTATCGAACCGGACTGGCGTCGTGTCAGCGAAGGCTCATCGTGACCGCGCATGCGGCGTTCGGCTACCTGGCCGCCCGGTATGGCCTGACGGAGGAGCCGGTCGCGGGAATCTCTCCGGAGGCCGAGCCAGATCCACGAAGGTTGGCCGAGCTCAGCGAGCTCGTGCGACGCGAGGGCGTGACCACCGTTTTCACCGAGGAGCTCGTCTCACCGCGGGTGGCCGACACGCTGGCGAGGGAGGCCGGCGTCGGGACCGCCGTGCTCAACCCGCTGGAGGGTCTGACCGAGCGCGAAACCGCGGCGGGGGAGGACTATGTGAGCGTCATGGATCGAAACCTGGCGGTGCTCCGCAGCGCCCTCGGGTGCAGATGAGGGCGGAACGGACCGCCCCTGGGCCGCTCGGCTCGCCCGTCATGGCCGCGCACGCGGTGGCCTTCTCGTACGGGCGAGAGCGGGTGCTCGAATCCGTCGACCTCACGCTGTCGGCGGGAGAGTTCGTGGCGCTGGTCGGCCCGAACGGATCCGGGAAATCGACGCTGCTTCGAATCCTCCTCGGGCTGCTCCGGCCGCACCGGGGGACGGTCCGGCTCTTCGGACGCGATCCCCAACAGCTGCAGGAGCGGTGGCGGGTCGGGTACGTGCCCCAACGACCGCTGGTGCAGGCAGATCTGCCGGCCACGGTCGCGGAGATCGTGGCGACGGGCCGTCTGCCCCGGTCCGGATGGTGGCGGTGGCCCGGTGGCGACGATCGGCGCGCGGTGGGCCACGCGCTGGAATCGGTCGGGCTGCAAGACCTCCGAGACCGACCGGTGGGCGAGCTCTCGATCGGACAGCAGCAGCGGGCCTTCATCGCGCGGGCCTTCGCCGGGGAGCCGGAGCTGCTGGTCCTGGACGAACCCGTGGCCGGGGTCGACGCCGAATCTCAGCGCCTGTTTCGCGACTCGCTGATTCACTTCGTTCGGGAGCATCACGCCGCCGTGCTGCTCGTCTCCCACGAGCTCGGCGCCGTGGCCCAGGACCTCGATCGTGTGCTCGTGCTCAAGCGAAGTGTCGTGTTCGACGGCCCGCCGGCAGAGCTCGCCGCTACCGGCGTGAGCCTGGGCGTGCACCGTGAGGACCTTCCGCTGTGGCTCGAGGGTCTGAGGTAGCGACGATGCCGTGGCCGATCGACCGCGAATACATGCAGCTCGCCATGGTGGCCGGGGTCGTGGTGGGGGCGTGCGCGCCACTCATCGGCGTCTTCCTGGTGCAGAAGCGCCTGTCGCTGATGGGAGACGGGATCGGCCACCTCGCGTTCGCCGGCGTCGCCGCGGGCCTGGCCATGGACGTCGCGCCCGTCTGGGTGGCGCTGGCCATCGCGGTGGTCGGCGCCGCGTCGGTCGAGCGGCTTCGAGCGAGGGGGCGAGCGTCCGGCGACCTGGCGTTGGCCCTGTTCTTCTACGGTGGGATCGCCGGCGGCGTCGTGCTGACCGGACTCGCCGGTTCGCTCAACGCGAACATCTTCTCGTACCTGTTCGGATCGATCCTCACGGTTCGGCCGAGTGACGTCTGGCTGGTGGCCGGCCTGGGCGGCCTGATCGTGGCGACGCTGGCCATCACGGGCCGCGCGCTGTTCGCCGTCGTCGTCGACGAGGAAGCGGCGCGGGTGTCGGGGATTCCGGTCGATCTGTTGAACACGGTCCTGGCGGTGCTGACCGCCGTCGTCATCGTGGCCGCGATGCGAGTCGTCGGGATCCTGCTCGTGGCGGCGCTGATGGTCCTCCCGGTGGGCGCCAGCCAGCAGTTGACACGGTCGTTCCGAGGAACGCTCGGCCTGGCCGTCGCGTTCGGCGTGGCCGCCGTGATCATCGGATTGACGGCGGCGCGGGCCTGGGGATTGGCCGCGGGGGGCGCCGTCGTCCTCGTCGCCGCGGGAGCGTTCGTCCTCGCGTCGGTGGTGGGTGCGGTGCGACGTCGCGGAGTCGCGCCTCCCGAAGCGCCGCTGCCGACGGGGCTGCCCGGACCGGAGAGGATGGGCGCGTGACGGTGAAGCGTGAACTCGAGCGGAGCATCTCGAGCCGCCTGGCTGGTCAGGGCCAGCGATATACCT
>JBHELE010000332.1:0-4559 GCA_046263235.1 Actinomycetota bacterium | reverse complement strand
CGATGGGGGGTTGCACGAACGCGTTGTTCACCAGCACGTCGATCCGGCCGAACGCATCAGCCGCCGCGCGGATTAGCTCCCCGCTCTCGTTCTCGTCCGTGATGTCCGCCGCCCGCGACACCACGCGGCGCCCCATCGCTTCGATCTCGCCCGCGATCTCGCGCAGCCGGTCCTCGTTCCGCGCAGCCAGGACGACATCGGCGCCCTCGCGCGCGAACGCGATTGCGGTGTCGTGACCGATCCCAGGCCCGACCCCCACGACGATGGCGGCCTTCCCCTCGAGGAGGGCGCTCATGCCGGGTGCGGCCCCCACATGATCGAGGCCACGTGCTCCGAGAAGCGCCACCCCTCAGGCGTTCGGCGAAAGCGTGACTCGTACCGACCGCCGACCAGCATCAGTTGCAATTCGCCGTGGGTGCCGCGACCCATCGGGTTGTACAGGTAGGCCGAAGAGAAAGCTTGGTCCCCATCGACAGTGATTCGTCGATTCACGATGAAGTGCTTGGTCACGGAGAACAGCCCGAGGCCCCGCTGAAGAAAGGGCAAGACCTCCGCGAACGATCCGCGAGGCCCCTTCGACTCGGTGTAGTCGAGCATCGCATCATCCGTGAACAGCGCCTGCAATCCGTCCCAATCCTTTTCGTCGATGGCAGCCGCGTACGCGGAGAGGAGGTCATCGATCCGCGCGCGGTCGTCGTGTACTGTGGGGCCGGAATCTGACACTGCATCAGAAACATTTCACGCATGGGCATTTCGCGGCAAGTCACCGAAGGCATCGCCGAGGTCGTCATCGACGTCCCGCCGGTCAACGCGCTCGCCGTGCAGGGATGGTTCGACCTGGCCGACGCGGTCCGGGCGTTGGGCGAAGACCCCGAGGTCCGGGTCGTCATCGTTCGAAGTGAAGGGCGTGGGTTCTGCGCCGGAGTCGACATCAAGGAGCTGCAGGCCGATCCGCAGGCGATCGTGGGCGTCAACCGCGGATGCGCCGCGGCGTTCGCCGCGGTGTACGACTGCGCCGTTCCGGTGATCGCCGTCGTGCACGGATTCTGCCTGGGCGGCGGGGTCGGCATCGCGGGGAACGCCGACATCATCGTGGCCTCGGACGACGCAACCTTTGGCCTCCCCGAGGTCGATCGGGGCGCGCTGGGAGCGGCGACCCACCTGGCCCGGCTGGTTCCTCAGCACCGGATGCGAGCCATGATGTATACGGGCACCGCGGCGACGGCCGACGAGTTGCTCCGGTACGGATCGGTTCTGCGCGCGGTGCCACGGGACGACCTCCTCGCGGCGGCGCGCGAGGTCGCGTCGACGATCGCGGCGAAGCACCCAACGATCATTCGCCGGGCCAAGGAGTCGCTGAACGGGATCGACCCGGTCGACGTCAAGCGAAGCTACCGGTACGAGCAAGGGTTCACGTTCGAGCTCAACGTCTCGGACGTCGCCCGCGAGGTTCGCGGGACCTTCCTGGACGATCCGAAGTCCTGACGCTCGGTCGACGCCGGTGCCCGACAAGCGGATGAGTCACGAGGAGGTCGTGGGGGAGCTCCACGACGGGATGACGATCGGGATCGGCGGGTGGGGCTCGCGACGCAAGCCGATGTCGCTGGTGCGGGCCATCCTTCGATCCGACCTCAAGGACCTCACGGTCGTGTCGTACGGCGGGCCCGACGTGGGGCTGCTGTGCGCGTACGGGAAGGTTCGAAAGGTCGTGTTCGGGTTCGTCTCACTGGACTCGATTCCGCTGGAGCCGCACTTCCGGAAGGCCCGCGAGCATGAATCCATCGAGGCGATGGAGCTGGACGAAGGGATGCTGCTGTGGGGGCTCTACGCTGCCGCGAACCGCCTGCCGTTCCTCCCCACCCGGGCCGGGCTGGGGTCCGACGTGATGGAGGTCAACCCGGGTCTCAAGCTCGTCGCCTCGCCATACGACCGCGAGGAGCTGGTGGCCATGCCGGCGCTCCGGCTCGACGCGGCGCTCGTCCACATGAATCGAGGTGACGGCAGGGGAACCGGGCAGTTCCTCGGACCCGACCCGTACTTCGACGACCTGTTCTGTTTGGCGGCCGATCGCCGGTACATGTCGGTGGAGCGGATCGTTCCGACCGAGCAGCTCCTGTCCAACGGGTCCGTCCACACCCTTCGAATCAATCGACTCATGACCGACGGCGTGGTCGAGGCGCCGGGCGGCGCGCATTTCACGTCGTGCATTCCGGACTACGGAAGGGACGAGGACTTCCAGCGCGACTACGCCGACGCGGCCGGCGACGGCGACGCGTGGGAAGCGTTTCGGCGCGCCTACCTGGACACCGCAGACGAGGCCGGCTATCAGGCCGCCGTCCGGGCGAGGACGGGCGCGTCGTGACCCGAGTCCTGACCCGAGCAGACATCTGCGTGGTCGCCTGCGCCGAGGCGTGGCGGGGCGACGGCGAGATCCTGGCCAGTCCCATGGGCGCGGTCCCGACGATCGCGGCAAGGCTGGCGAGGGCGACGTTCGCTCCGGACCTGTTGGTCACGGACGGCGAGTCGTTCGTCGTGGCCAATCCGATGCCGCTGGGCCATGACACCCACCACAAGATCGTCGAGGGGTGGCTCCCGTTCCGGTCCGTGTTCGACGTCGTCGCGGCGGGGCGTCGCCACGTGATGATGGGAGCCTCCCAGATCGATCGATTCGGGAACCAGAACATCTCGTGCATCGGCGACTGGGCGAGGCCGAAGGTCCAGCTGCTGGGAGTACGAGGCGCGCCCGGAAACACGGTGAACCACCCGACGAGCTACTGGGTGCCGAACCACTCGACGAGGGTGTTCGTGGAGCGGGTCGACATGGTCTCAGGAGTGGGGTACCGGCGGGCGGAAGAAGCCGGCCCCGAAGCGTCACGCTTCCACGAGATCCGCCGGGTCGTGTCGAACCTCGGCGTGTTCGACTTCCACACGCCGGACCGCCGGATGCGGCTGTGCTCCGTGCATCCGGGCGTGACCGTGGACGACGTCCGGTCGCAGACCGGGTTCGAGCTGGACGTGGCCGGCGACGTCGGCGAGACGCGGCAGCCGAGCCGGCAGGAGCTCGAGCTGATCCGCGACGTGCTCGATCCAGAGGGACTGCGCTTCGGCGAGGTCCCGAGGGCCGGCGATTCATGATCACGGCGGCATGAAGAAGTCCCCACTCCGAACCCCACTGTGCGACCTGCTCGGCGTGGAGCATCCCGTCGTCCAGACGGGCATGGGATGGGTGGCCGGGCCGTCGCTCGTGGCGGCCACCGCGAACGCCGGTGCGTTCGGGATCCTGGGCGCGGCAACCATGGACCTGGCCGGGCTTCGATCGGCGATCGTCGACGTGAGGTCGCGCACCGACCGGCCGTTCGGGGTGAACATTCGGGCCGATCAGCCGAATGCCGCCGACGTCGTCAGCGTTCTGGTCGACGAGGGGGTGCGGGCGGCGTCGTTCGCCATGGCACCGAACGCGGCACTGGTCGAACGGCTCCACGCGGGCGGCGTGTTGGTGATCCCATCGATCGGAGCCAAGCGCCACGCCAAGAAGGTCGCCGCGCTTGGGGTGGATGCCATCCTCGTCCAGGGCGGCGAAGGCGGCGGGCACACCGGTCCGGTCGCGACGACGCTGCTTCTCCCCCAAGTGGTCGACACCGTCGGGGAGGATCTTCCGGTGATCGCGGCCGGCGGATTCTTCGACGGCAGGGGTCTGGTCGCGGCGCTGGCGTACGGCGCATCGGGAATCGCGATGGGGACGCGGTTCCTCCTGACGAAGGAATGCCCTGTGCCCAACGTGGTGAAGGCCTTCTACCTTCGCCGGTCCGTCGCCGACACCGTCGTCACGACCAGGGTCGACGGCGTGCCCCACCGCGTCCTGAGAACGCCGTTCATCGACGCGCTGGAACGGGCCAGCCCGCCGACGTCATTGCTTCGCGCCGTTCGCAGCGCCATGGAGTTCCAGAAGATCTCCGGGACCAGATGGAGCGCGATCATCCGCGAGGGGTTGGCCATGAAGCGAACCCGGGAGCTCACCTGGGCTCAGGTCCTCATGGCCGCGAACACGCCGATGCTCCTTCGCGCCGCAATGGTGGAAGGCGACGTCCGGCGCGGCGTCATGGCCAGCGGCCAGGTGGTGGGGTTGATCGATGACCTGCCCACAGTCGCCGAGTTGATCGCTCGATTCGTGCGCGAAGCCGACGAGACACGCGTAAGGTTGGCTGGCGCCCCGGGCTGATCGGCCGGAGTGGCGCGGTCGGCGTGCAGGTTCGGATCGCTCAGGTCGAAACTCGGGGAGTGTCTTCACGGATCACCCGCCAGGGTGTCTCGCTCCACAGCTTGATAGCCCGTCTCGATGTCCTGCTTCCTCGTCGACCACTTACCGATCATCTCGACGAACCGCTGCGGGTTGTACGCGTCCTCCTCGTAGGACCACAGTCCCTCGCCGGCGTACTTCAGCAGTGTGAGGTTCGTCTCCTCGAACAGAGAGCCGTCGCCCGGGTCGCGCATCCGGTTGAAGATCTCGCAGGCGATCCAGCGGCGGTCCTCGTCGACGATCGCCCACCCGATCGGAAACG
>JBHELE010000331.1:0-10129 GCA_046263235.1 Actinomycetota bacterium | reverse complement strand
AGATCCTCCGGACCAAGGGCCTGGCCGGCGCTCAGAAGCGCGCCGGTCGCCAGGCGAAGGAAGGCGTCGTCGAGGCGTACGTCCATGGCGGCGGACGGATCGGGGCGATGGTCGAGGTCAACTCCGAGACGGACTTCGTCGCCCGCACGGAGGAGTTTCGGCAGCTTGCCCGGGAAATCGCCATGCAGGTGGCGGCTCGGCCGGACACGCGATGGATCTCGATCGAGGACGTCCCGGAGGACGTGACCCGGGCGGAGCGAAAGATCTATGCGGAGAAGGCCGCGGCCGAGGGGAAACCGGACCACATCGTCGAGCTCATCGTCGACGGTCAGCTCAAGGCCTTCTACAAGGAGACCGTGCTCCTGGAGCAGCCGTATATCCGAGAGGACTCGAAGACCGTGCGCGACCTCCTGACCGAGACGGCGGCGAAGGTGGGAGAGAACCTCGTGGTCCGGCGCTTCGCTCGGTTCCAGCTGGGCGAGGAGGTCTGAGGGCGTGGCACGTGACGCCGAGGTTCCGCCCGACGCCGGAGCGTTCGGCGACGCTGATGCGCTGCAAGGTGACGGTCGACCCGTGGAACTCTCGACTGCCCCAACCGATGGAATGGCGACACCGGATCCGGATCTCGCGTACCGGCGCGTACTGCTGAAGCTTTCCGGTGACGCGTTCGCTCCCGCGGACGCGGAGTTCGGCATCTCGGCCGAATCGACGATGTTGTTGGCGACGCAGCTCGCAGAGGTTCGCCGCCTCGGGGTCGAGATCGCCGTGGTCGTGGGTGGCGGGAACATCTGGCGGGGGCGGCAGGCTCCGGGAATGGATCGGGCCCGCGCCGACTACATGGGCATGCTGGCGACCGTGATGAACGCCCTGGCCCTGCAGGACGCCCTCGAGCAGTTGGGCGTCCACACGCGAGTCCAGACGGCCATCCAGATGGCGCAGGTCGCGGAGCCCTACATTCCCCTTCGGGCGATCCGCCACCTCGAGCGGGGACGGGTGGTGATCTTCGCCGCCGGGATGGGCGTCCCGTTCTTCTCGACCGACACCACGGCAGCGCAGCGGGCCCTGGAGATCAAGGCCGAGGCCATCCTCAAGGGCACGAAGGTCGACGGCGTGTACGACGCCGATCCGCACCTCAATCCCGATGCCGTCAAGTTCGCCGACCTCGAATACATCGAAGTCCTCAAGCGGGGCCTCACCGTCATGGACGCCACCGCCATCTCGCTGTGTATGGAGAATCGCCTTCCCATCCTGGTGTTCGACCTTCGGCGTCCAGGCAACATCAAGCGAGCACTGCTCGGAGAGCCGATCGGCACGCTGGTGCACGCGTCGGGCGGCTGAGCGAAGCGCGCAGGCACCGGCTGGATCTTCCACACCTTTACCGACCGACCGACGCAGTGTCGCCGTGGGCCATGCGCTGGGCGCTCGTGTCGCGGACGCCCTCCTCAATGAGTAGGCTCTGTACCGATCTCGACTGACGGGGGGAACGCCGCGATGGCGGTAGACGACATCCTTCGAGATGCGGGGCACAAGATGAAGAGCGCGGTGTCCGTCATCCAGGATGAGCTCGCCTCGATTCGTACCGGACGGGCGAACCCGAAGCTGCTCGATCGTCTCAGCGTCGATTACTACGGGAGCTCCGTCCCGCTGAACCAGCTCTCGTCGATCTCGGTCCCCGAGCCCCGTCTGCTGGTCCTCCAGCCGTTCGACAAGAGCGCCATCGGAAGCATCGAGAAGGCGATCATGTCGTCCGATCTGGGCCTCACCCCATCGAACGACGGCAACGTGATTCGGCTCGCCTTCCCACCCCTCACCGAGGAGCGCCGCAAGGAGCTCACGCGCATGGCGAAGGATCGGGGCGAGGAAGGCCGTGTCGCGGTCCGGAACGTCCGGCGGCACGCGAAGGACACGATGGAGAGGATGCAGCGCGACCACGAGATCTCAGAGGACGATCTGAAGCGGGCGGAGAAGGAGCTGCAGCGATTGACCGACCTCCACGTGGCCGAGGTCGACCGGATCATGGAGCACAAGGAAAAGGAGCGGCTGGAGGTCTGATGGCGGGGGAGCGGGAACGTCCGGGCGGGACCGAGGGTCGGTCCGACGACCTCTTCGAGGACCTCGACCGGTTCTTCTCGTCCATCGACGAGTCCGAGTGGCCGGATGCCGAGGGGACGGACGAGGAGCCGGCCGCCGCGGAAGGATCGTCCATGTCGCAGGACACCCCCGCGTCGCGGCCGGCGTCGATGCCCGAGCTCGACCACGACGAACGGACCGAGGAGCCTTCACCGCGGTACGGCGACACTGACGTCGAGGCGCGCGGGGAAGGCGCGACCGGAGTCGGTGCCGACGCCGAGTCTCCGGCCCCGGAGCCGGTCGGCACGGGAGCCGGGCGGGCTTCCGAGCTCGAGTCCCCCGACGTCGGGTCGACCAGGGAGATGACCGGGGAGGACTGGGCCCGCTTGCGCGACGTGTTGGGCGAAGAGGAAGAGGGCGAGGACTTCCGGTTCACCGAGGTCCCGACAGAGCTTGGACCGGACGAGCTGTCTCCTGAGGAGAGCCTGTTCGGCTACGCTCCCGGCAAGGGGGAGGCCGCAGCACCGGAGGAGGAGCCCGAGCCGTGGGTCGGGACGGCCGTGGGAGCCGAGACGCCAACCGATGAGGAGGAGCCCGAGCCGTGGGTCGGGACGGCCGTGGGAGCCGAGATGCCAACCGATGAGGAGCCGCTCGAGCCGGCGCCGGGAGAGCTCAGCCTGGAGGACCTGAAGAAGGCTCCCCGTGAATACGACGAGCTGCCCCGGGAAGACGACTTCGATCTTCCGCCTGTGGACCTGGGCGAGGACCTCCCGGGAGCGGCGGACGAGCCGTCGAAGGACACCGAGACCTTCGAGATCTCGGAGCCGTCGCTGGCCGACGTCGAGGCAGCGGCAGACCACCTGGCCGGTGAGTTCATGACCCCCGGCGGGGTCGACGACGACCTGCTCGAGCTTCAGGCACCGCCCGAGCCGGCTCGTCGCACCGTGAAGGTCGGTGAGCCGGAGAGCCTCCAGGGGCCGGCGTGGGAGGACCCCACGGCGCAAACGGTCACGCGGGAGGCGGCGGCCTCACCGGACCACGCGGCGCGCAACCTGACGATCGCCATGATCACGGGCGTCCGTCTCGCCGTCGTGGCGCTGATCACGGTCTTCGTCGCGAAGTGGCTGTTCGCGCTCCTGGCCGGGGCGGTGATCCTGTTCGGCCAGCTGGAGCTGTACACGACGATGAAACGCCGCGACTATCAGCCGGCCACCGCGTTGGGATTGGTGCTGGGCGGGTTCGTCCTGGCCGCCGCGTATTTGAAGGGCGAGCCGGCCATGCAGTTCATCCTGGCGATCGGGGTGCTGCTGTCGTGCCTGTGGTACATGGCGGCCGTCCCGAAGGCCCGTTCCCGAATCGTGGGAAACGTCGGCGCCACGCTGCTCGGGCTGGCCTATGTGCCGTTCCTCGCCTGGTACATCTTCGCGATCCTCACATCGGGCGACAGCGGCCGCAGCCTGATGCTGGCTGTCCTCGGGCTGACGTTCGCCAACGACATCGCCGCGTTCGCGTTCGGGAGCATCTGGGGAAGCCGCCCGCTCGCGCCGTCGATCAGTCCCCGGAAGTCGCTCGAAGGCCTGCTGGGCGGCACGTTCGTCACCATTCTGCTGGCCATCGCGTTCGTTCCCTCTATCGACGGGATGACCGTGGTCCGATCGGTCGGGCTGGCCCTCGTCGTGTGCGTCTTCGCGCCGTTGGGCGATCTGACCGAGTCGCTGTTGAAACGGGACCTCGGCGTCAAGGACATGGGGAACATCCTGCCGGGCCACGGCGGCGTGTTGGACCGAATCGACTCGGCGCTGTTCGTCGTGCCGGCAGCCTTCTACTTCCTTCGGCTGATTTTCTAGGCGGTTCGGCCGATTCGTCGGGCGAAAACGTCGTCACCTTCGCGTCGAAAGTCATAGGGCGGGGGTAACCTGATGCTGATGCGGACGATCTGCGTGCTCGGCTCCACCGGTTCGATCGGGACGCAGGCCCTCGACGTCATCCGTCGCCACCCGGAACGGCTCCGCGTGGCCGGGCTGGCCGCGGGCACCAGTCACGACCTCCTGGTGGGACAGATCCGTGAGTTCACGCCGCCCCTGGTGGCGATCGCCGACGAGGCCGCGGCCGCGGACCTCCAGTCCAAGGTCGGATCGCTGCGGGGAGTGGAGATCCTCTCCGGCCCCGACGCCGCCGAGATCCTGGCCCGCGAGTCGGAAGCCGACATGGTCCTGAACGCCCTGGTCGGGGCGATCGGGCTCTCGCCGTCTCTCGCCGCCCTGCAGTCCGGCAAGATGCTGGCGCTCGCGAACAAGGAGTCGCTGGTCATCGGGGGCGAGCTGATCATGGACCTCGTCAAGGGCGAGCCCGACCGGCTCGTCGCGGTGGACTCGGAACATTCGGCCCTCTCCCAGTGTCTGCGGGGGGAGCGCCGCGATGACCTCCGGCGGGTGCTCATCACGGCGTCGGGCGGGCCGTTCCGCGGCTGGAGCCGGGGCGAGCTGGAGAAGGCCTCGGTCAAGGAGGCGCTGGCCCACCCCACCTGGAACCTGGGTCCGAAGATCACGATCGACTCCGCGACGCTCATGAACAAGGGGCTCGAGGTGATCGAGGCGCACTACCTGTTCGGGCTGGACTACCGGGCCATCGACGTCGTCGTGCACCCGGAGTCCATCATCCACGGCCTGGCCGAGTTCACCGACGGCAGCGTCATCGCCCAGATGGCCGCGCCGGACATGCGTCTGCCGATCCAACTGGCCCTGGCGTACCCCGACCGGCTCGGCGTCGGCATCGAGCGGCTTGACCTGGCGAAGCTGGGCCGTCTGACCTTCGAGGAGCTCGACCGGGAAGCGTTTCCGGCCGTCGACCTGGCCTACCGAGCAGGCGAGATGGGCCTGACGTACCCGGCGGTGCTGAACGCCGCCAACGAGGTCGCGGTCATGGCGTTTCTCGAGGGGAAGATCCGCCTGACCCACATCGCGGAGATCACCCAGGCCGTGCTCCAGGAGCACGAGGGCGCCGGCGTCGTCTCGGAGGTCACGCTTTCCCGCGCGGACGCGTGGGCCCGGGCCCGGGCGGCCGAACTCGTCGCCTCGCCGTAAGCTCGTTCCCATGCCGGTCTGGTTGCAGGTCTCCGTGTATGTCGTCGCCATCCTGACGCTGGTATTGATCCACGAGGCGGGGCACTTCTTCACCGCCAAGGCGTTCGGCATCAAGGTCCGCGAGTTCTTCGTGGGCTTCGGGCCGCGGCTGTGGTCGTTCCGTCGCGGCGAGACGGAGTACGGCCTGAAGGCGCTGCCGCTCGGCGGCTACGTCCGGATCGCCGGGATGAACCCGTTCGAGGAGGTGCTCCCCGAGGACGTCCCCCGCACGTTCCACGCCAAGCCGATCTGGCAGCGAGCGATCGTCATCGCCACCGGGCCCGTGACGCACTTCGTGATGGCGATCGTGTTTGCCGCGCTCGTCTTCGGCGTGACGGGCGTGCCGGTCTACCGCCCCGAGCTCGGCCGCGTCGAGCAGACGTTGAACGGCCGTCCCTCCCCGGCATATCGGGTGGGCCTCCGGGCCGGCGACGTGGTCCTGGCCGTGAACGGAAAGCCCATCCCGGTGAGCGAGGAGCGCTTCGCGGGGAGCGGACAGCTCATTCGAGAGACCAGGGGCCGCTCCGGGCAACCGCTCGTCCTCACGATCGAACGGGGCGGCGAGATCTTCATCGCCCGGGCGTTTCCGGAGCCCAGCGAGGTGGACGGTCAAACGGTCGGGCGAATCGGCGTCATCCTTCATCCCAAGCGTATCGGCGTCGAGCGAGTCAATCCGTTCGTCGCGGTGGGCCGGGGAGCGGTCTCCTCGTACGACGTGACGAAGCAGGTCATCGGGCAGTTCGACGACGTGTTCGGCCCGTCCGGTATCCGCCGGCTGGCCAGGGAGGTCACCGGCGAGGAGAGCCGCGGGGAGGGCAGTCCCTCCAGCGTGATCGGAGGCGGACAGATCCTGGTCCAGGCGGCCGAGGAGGTCGGCTTCTGGTTCGCGCTACTGCAACTGCTCGTCGTGTTCAACGTCTTCATCGGCATTCTCAACCTCATCCCGCTGCCGCCGCTGGATGGAGGGCATCTCGCGGTCCTGGCCTACGAGAAGATCAGAGGACGCCGCCCGGACGCGCGCAAGCTCATTCCACTCACCGCGTTGGTCGCGGCGTTCATGATCGTCTTCGCCATGTCGATCCTGTACCTCGACATCGTGAGCCCGATCAGCCTCCGATAGGGTTCGGGCCCGTCACACCTTCTCCACAGGGGGTCGGCAGAACCGGCAACGCGCGCGGGCTAGCATGGCTTCGATGTCCAATCGGCGCATCCTGGTGGTCGAGGACGAGGAGGCCATCGCCGAGGCCGTCGGAGCCCGACTGCTCAGCGAGGGATACGACGTGCGCGTCGTGCACGATGGCCCGGAGGCCCTCCGCGCGGCGGCGGTCCAGCGGCCCGACCTCGTGGTTCTCGATCTCATGCTTCCCGGGATGGACGGCCTGGAGGTGTGCGGCGAGCTTCAGCGAGACGAATGGATCCCCGTGCTCATGCTGACCGCGCGGACCGATGAAGCCGACAAGGTCGCGGGATTCGCCATCGGGGCAGACGACTACCTGACGAAGCCGTTCAGCCTGCGGGAGCTGGCGGTTCGCGTGCGCGCCATCCTTCGACGGGTGGATCGAATCCAGGGCGTCAAGACAGGGGAGCCCCTGGTTCGATTCGACCTCGTGGTCGACCCGGCACGCCGCCGTGTGACGAGGGGCGGCGAGGAGATCGCCTTGACTCCGCTCGAGTTCGAGATCCTGTTCACGCTGGTTCGGAGCCCCGGGGTGGTGTTGGGACGGGACGAGCTGATGGAACGAATCTGGGGATACCGCGATTACGCCGGCGGCCGCGTGGTCGATTCCCATGTGGCCCGCATTCGCCGCAAGCTGGCGGACGACGCCGGCGAGCCGCGGTACATCCGCACCGTGCACGGCGTGGGGTACGCGTTCCTCGAGGATGGTGATGGTCGGGATGCCCGCTCCTGACGAACGCTCGGCCGGCGGGGGAAACGACCCCCGGCGGGCGGATCTTCCCCTGGGAATTCGTCCGTTCGATCGACTCCCTTCGATCCGAGCGAAGCTCGGGTCGGTCATCGTGTTCGCCGTCGCTGTGACCATCCTGATCATGTACGTCGCCATCGGGTTCGCGCTGCGGGACTCCGAGCGCCAACGCCAGACGCAGGAGCTGAACAACGAGGTCGAACGCATCGCCAACTTCGCGTTGAACGCGCGGGGCCGGCTCACGCCCGGCTTCCTGCAGGCTCTTCGCGAGCAACCATCGCCGGCGTTGGTCTTGGACCCGCGCGGGCGGCGCATCGCCGGCACGCTCCCCGTCCCGAGGACCGTCGCGCGAGTACTGGCCGGCTCGCCGGACCGTGGCGTGGAGGACGGGTTCGAGTATTCGGGCCGTCCGGTGGTCCGCGAGCAACGAATCGTGGGGGCGGTGTACCTCTCGCGCCCGGTGGAGGGCGGCGGGATCGCCGGCGCCACGGCGAGCGCGTTCGACCTCGTCCGTCGGTACTGGTGGCAGCTGTTGATCGGCGGGGCGGTTGCGGCGGCCATCGCGCTGGTCCTGGCCCGATACCTGGCCCGAGGGCTGACGCAACCGCTTCGCGACATGGCCCAGGCGGCCCGCAGCATGGCCCGCGGCGACTACCAGCACCGCATCGAGCCCCGGACGCGCGACGAGGTCGGGCAGCTGGCGAAGGCGTTCAGTCGCATGGCGGGCGAGGTCGAGGGACTGGAACGCCTTCGCCGCGAGCTCGTGGCGAACGTGTCGCACGAGCTGAAGACGCCGATCTCGGCCCTGCGGGCTCACCTGGAGAACTTGCTGGACGGCGTGGAGCGGCCGAACCGGCCGGTGTTGCAGGTGATGCTGCAGCAGTCCGAGCGACTGTCGCGGCTCGTCGATCAACTCCTGGACCTGTCCCGGATCGAGTCCGGCGACCTGCCGCTCGAGCTCGGGCCGGTCGACGTGCGGTCGCTGGTGGACGAGGTGGCCAGGGAGGTCGCCGTGGCCCGGGCCGAGCACCCGATCCGGCTGAGGAACGAGGTCCCCGCGGGGACCCCCGCCGTCTTGGCGGACCGCGAACGGATCCACCAGGTCCTGTTCAACCTGCTCGACAACGCGTACCGGTTCACCCCTTCGGGAGGAACGGTCACCGTCTCCGCCACGCTCGCTGGCCGCGAATGCGAGGTGCAGGTGCGCGACACCGGACCCGGGATCCCGGCCGAGCATCAAGAGCTCGTGTTCGAACGGTTCTATCGGGTGGATCCCTCGCGGTCGCGTGAGGATGGAGGCACCGGGATCGGACTGGCCATCGCGAGGTCCGTGGTCGAGGCGCATGGAGGCCGGATCTGGGCCGAGAGCGGGCCGGGCGTGGGCGCGTCGATCCGTTTCGTGCTTCCGCTGGCGGGGGAAGCGCCTTCCGGCGCACCGAGGATCGATGACGATTCTGCGATCAATCGGCGCGTCGCTGTGACGCCCAGGACGGCCGGGTAGCATGCTCCTGGTCCGGAAGGAGAGCCGGTGAGATCCAGGACGGAGACCATCGAGGTGCGCGCCGCCGGGCGGCTCGGGTTCGTCGACCTGACCGAAGAGCTTCGACGGGCCATCAAGGATTCCGGCGTCACCACGGGCTGTGCGGTCGCGTTCTGCTCACACACCACGGCCACGCTGGTGATCAACGAGTGGGAGGACGGCGCGCTGCAGGACCTTCGGGCCAGGCTCGAGGCCATCGTCCCCCAAGGGATCTACTACGCGCACGACGATCTGGAACGGCGGACCCAGAATCTCCAAGAGGGTCACGAACGAGCGAACGGCCGGGCCCACGTCACCCAGATGATCGTCGGGGGGAGCTCCCACGCCATTCCGGTGGTGGCCGGGGAGCCGGGATTCGGCCAGTGGCAGCGGCTGCTCCTCATCGAGCTGGACGACCCGAAGGACCGTTCCGTCATGTTCCACGTGTTCGGGGAGTAAGCCGCATCCCGAAGTCGGATACTTGATCTGATGCTGGCAAACCGAAGGAAGTCCCGACCGATCAAGCTCGGCTCGGTCGACGTCGGAGGCGACGCGCCCATTCGGGTGCAGTCGATGACGACGACGAAGACCGCTGACGTGAACGCCACCTTGCAGCAGATGGCGGCGTTGGTCGCCGCCGGCGTGGAGATCGTGCGCGTGGCAGTCCCGCACTGGGAGGACGCCGAAGCCCTCGAGGCGATCGCCCAACACGCCACCGTGCCCGTGGTCGCGGACATCCACTTCCAGTGGAAGTACGCGATCGCCGCCCTGGAGGCCGGCATTCATGGGCTTCGCATCAACCCCGGAAACATCAAGTACCAGGACAAGGTCCGCCTGATCGCCCGGGAGGCCAAAGCGCGAGGCGTGCCGATTCGAATCGGTGTGAACGCAGGGTCCCTGGAGAAGGACCTTCTGGAGCGCTACGGCTCGCCCACGCCGGAGGCGCTCGTGGAGAGCGCCCTGAACGAGGCCCGCATCCTGGAGGACGAGGACTTCTTCGACATCAAGATCTCGGTCAAGCATTCGAACCCGCGGGTGATGATCGAGGGGTACCGGATGCTGGCCGAGAAGTGCGACTACCCTTTGCACCTCGGAGTGACCGAAGCGGGACCGATGCCAGCCGGAGGGATCAAGTCGGCCGTCGGGATCGGGACGCTTCTGGCGGAGGGGATCGGCGACACCATTCGGGTTTCGCTCACCGACGACCCCGTGGAGGAGGTCAAGGTCGGCATCCAGATCCTGCAGTCCCTCGGGCTCCGCAAGAGGGGTCTGGATCTGGTGGCCTGTCCGTCGTGCGGCCGGGCGGAGGTCGACGTCCTCGGATTGACCAGAGAGGTGAACGAAGCCCTCGAGAAGGAGGGGATCAAGGTCCCGCTCCGAGTGGCCGTGATGGGCTGCGTGGTCAACGGTCCGGGCGAGGCCCGGGAGGCGGATCTCGGGATCGCCGCCGGCAAGGGACAGGGATTCCTGGTGGTGAAGGGCGAGGTGAAGGG
>JBHELE010000330.1:0-2685 GCA_046263235.1 Actinomycetota bacterium | reverse complement strand
GCCTTGTTGATGACCACGTCGATCTCGTACAGGCCGTGGCGCATGATGGCCACGCCGCAGGCCACCGGCACGGCCACGCCGAACCCCAGCGCTATGTTCAGGTCGTAGATCTCGTCGGGCAGGCGGAGCCCCGCCGCGTAGGCGATGGTGGTCGCCATCAGGAGCCCCACCGTGAGAAAGGCCGCCGAGGCGAACCACTTGAGCTGCTGGCGCTCCACCCCGGTGGACCGGCGAAGCCGAAGCACCGACGAGATGACGGCGGCGAAGAGCAGGCCGATCCCGCCCATCCACAGCACCGCGCCCAGGGGCCCATCCCAGAGGTCCTCCATGGCCTCCACCCCGATGGGGTTGTCCACCAGGAAGCCCTCCTCCTCGAGGGTGTGGATGACGGGCTCGAACATGCTGAGGAACGTGGCCACGACGGCGATGGCGATACCCACCCACCCGACCACCCGCCATCGAGACGACGCGAACCGGCCGTTCGGGAACAGGAGGAAGACGAACATGGCGGCGCCGGTGGGGAAGATCAGGCTGACCACCCAGTTCTCCACCCAGGCCATCCACGGTGTCCCCGGCAGCAGGCCGGGCCCCGTGTGGAGATCGCGGACCGCATAGCCCTGAGTGATTCCCGGCACCCCGCTCAGCACCGCGAGGACCAGGAACAGCCACCCGATGGGGTTGTCGGGGCGGCGGGAGGCCACCACGCCGCCGACCAAGGCGAAGCCTGTCGGGACGACCAACTCGATGATGGGCAGGTCGCTGAGCCGCTCGTAGAACGACCGGTTCAGCACGACCAGCCAGGTTGTGGCGGCCACGATTAGCAGGGCCAGGGCGGCCAGGGCCCGGGCCAGTCGCGCCGCCGTTCGTTGCCTCATACCGGCACCTATTGTGCCCTTACGGTCCCTCCACCTGCCCGTTTCCCCGGGCCCGCTCCTCGGCAAGCCGGCGGAGCCGTAGCGTCTCCGCGGCGTCGTCGAGCATCTCCGTCAGCCGCTCCAACCGCTCGCGCTCGGACGTCATCTCGACGAGCTCCTGCTTCGAATCGGCGCTGAAGTCGATCCGCCCGGCGATCCGGAAGGACAGCTCGGAGTCGGCGGGGTCGACGTCGGGGATCTCGGTCTCGGCCAGGTCGGCGACCTCCTCGACCGCCTCGAGACACGCTTCGACCTGCTCCGGCTGCGGATCGGTCCCGGGTTCGTCGCGCACCGGCTCGACCACGGCAGTCTGGAACGACCGGCCCTCGGTCAGGCGCACGATCGAGAATCGCTCACGGCCCTCGACCACGATGTTCATCCGGCCGTCGTCCAGCCGCTGCAGCACCTGCGCGACGCCGCCCCGCGTCCCGACGCTTCGCATGCCGCTCTCGTCGGCATGGACGAGCCCGAACTCGCCCTGCTCGGCGAGGCATTCTCCGATGAGCTCCTTGTACCGGTCCTCGAAGATGTGAAGCGGGATGCGTTCGTGCGGGAGCAGGACGATGCCGAGCGGGAACAGGCCGATCTGTTCCATGAGGCGCAGGGTACGCCTCGTCGACGGGCGCCGGTATCGCCGGCAGGGTCGGTCGACTCGGTAGGTCGAAAGGAGTAGCCGGCGCCGTCGTCGCCGGCCGGACCCCCGCGCTAGGGTTACATTCGACATGCGACGCCCGCGCCGCCCATCGCTCCGGCTCCTGACCGTGGTCGTGTCGATGGCGGCGCTCGGCGCGACCGCGGCGCCGGCGACCACGGCCACCGCATCGACGGCCACGGGATCGACGGCCGCTTCCAAGCCGCCCCCGCTCCGCCCCCGGACCACCGACCGGTACCGGGCGCTTCCCATGGAGACGGCCTTCGTCCCGACGCGGGGCGGCGACGTGTACGTCGAGATCGTGCGTCCGAGGGTTCCGCCGGGAAGGCGGGTCCCGGTGATCCTCACCTACACGCCGTACGCCGCGTTCTCGACGGCCGATGACACCCTCGGTCAGGGCTACGTTCCGAAGGGCTACGCCCGGGCCCTGGCCCACGTCGTGGGCACGGGGAATTCCGGGGGGTGCTGGGACTACGGCGGGCCGTTGGAGAAGGTCTCCTCGTACGACCTCGTGGAGTACCTGGGAACCCGGCCATGGTCGAACGGACGCGTCGGCATGATCGGCGGTTCATACGACGGGACCACCGCGAACATGGCGGCCGTGGCGAACCCGCCCCACCTGGCGACGATCGTCCCGGAGGTCTCCATCAGCCGGTGGTACGGCTACGCCTACTTCGGCGGGATCCGGTACTTCATCATGGATCCGCTCCAGCGGCAGGGTGCCGTCGTCGACGAGCAGGGGTTCGACACGCCGGCCGCGTTCGACTTCGGCTTCGGGCTGGTGCCGCCGCTGGCGCCACAATCGGACCCGAACTACGCCACGCACGTCTCGGAGCGGGCGTGCCCGGACGTGAAGCTCGAGCACATCGTCCGCGCCTACAACGCCGAGCCCGACTACGACCAGTTCTGGTGGGACCGCGACTACGGGCGGCTCGGCTCGAACCTCGCGAAGCGGGATGGACGCGAGATCACCATGCTGGTCCAGGGCGGGTGGCGCGACTACAACGTCAAGCACTCGGAGTCCGCGCGCATGTTCCGCTCGGTCCCGGTGGACCGCCCCGGGACGGCGAAGGACGAGGGCGTCCCGTACACGATGTTCGTGATGGGACAGGGCGCGCA
>JBHELE010000329.1:0-4318 GCA_046263235.1 Actinomycetota bacterium | reverse complement strand
CCGCTGCGCCTGCCCCCGATGGAGATTCCGGGGTCTGTCGGGCGGGACAGTGGAGAGTCCGGGATCATGCAGGATCTGGCGCGAGCCAGGCTCGCCTCGCTTCAACCCGAGAACTCCGCGGTAGCCTCCGGCCCGTCGGGCGATTCCCGGCACCTGCCTGCGGTCACGCCGCAATCGCGCGGAGCCGCGGCGCAGCAACAAGCGATGGAAGAAGGGGTCGAAAGCCCGCGGGCGCTGAACCCCGGCCGGTGAGATCACTCGCCGGCCCCGAGACCCCCTAATAGGTCCCGAAGCAGCTGGCGAGTTCGAGCTTCCAGCGACGGGCGATCGCCGTTCGCGTTTTGGGACCCGTTGGTCCCTCCCGACAGACCGGGCTTCAGACGGAGCGATGGGATCGCGGCCAGCCGGTCCCGGAGGAACGCCCCGAGGGCACTCTGGCCCTGACCAAGCCGGGATGAGACATCCTCGCGCTCTCCGTTCGCGTCCTCCGAATCCGTGGCGCCGGCCTCGAGCGACATGGCCAGATCGTGCAGGGCATCCTGGCGCTCGACGTACTCCCGGGCCAGCTCGACGATCCGTCCGGTGCCGAAGTCCAGCAGCCGGGCGGTCGCGACCTGCGCTAGGGCGAGGGCGCGAAGCTCCTCGTCGCGCAGGCGCCGCTCCTCGTCGCGGCGGCGTTCATCCTCCGCCCGGACGCGCCGTTCCTCCTCCAGCCGCAGGCGTTCCTCTTCCTCGGCGCGCTGGCGCTCCTCTTCCTCGGCGCGCTGGCGCTTCTGCTCCGCTCGCTCTCTCTCTTCGCGAGCCGCGCGAGCCTCCTCCTCGGCCGCCCGGGCCGCCGCCTGTTCGGCCTCGCGGCGGGTCTCTGCCTCCTGCATCTCGCGCCAGGCCTGCTCGCGGGCCCTGGCGGCTTCGACCTTGCGCTCCTCGGCGGCGACGCGAGCACGCCGGTCCAGCTCCTGTTGGATGTCGTCGAGCTCGCGGTTGTCGCCCCCCTTGCCCCAGATCACCGCGTAGGCGAGCGCCTGCCGCCGACGTTCCAACTCCTCGTCGGACACCTCGAACAGCGGCGGTGCTTCTCGAGCCATCGCTCGTTCTCCTCGGGCGGTGGGTGCTCGGCGGAAAGGATCGGGCTCGCCGTTGACCAGAGAACGATTGTTGGGCGAGAAATCAACTGATTCAAGCATTTCGAATGTGGAACCGGCGACTGCCCGGCGCGGGCCCGCAGACCCGCGAGCACAGTCTCGGCCGAGCCGACACCTACAATTGGCGGAGCGCCGGTAGCTCAGTCCGGATAGAGCGGCTGCCTTCTAAGCAGCGGGTCGCAGGTTCGAATCCTGCCCGGCGCACCCGACTCCCGCGATCACTCACGCCCCGCCCGTCAGATCGAGTCGCCAGTCGTTGCACCGCAATGCATGTCCCGGCGGGTATTCGAAGTCGAACTCCCCCAGCAGGGTAAACCCCAGCCGCCGGCAAATCCCGTTCGACGGTTTGTTCTGCACCGACGGAAAGGCGTGCAGGTAGCGATGCTTCCCGTCGCTTCGAGCGGCTGAGATGGCTTGTGCCGTCGCAGCGAGCCCGACGCCTCGACCCTGAAATGGCGGAAGGACGCTCCACCCCATCTCGTAGACCGGCTCGCCGTGCCAGATCCGATCCCAGTAGCCGACGGACCCCATCCCCTCCCCAGTGGAATCGTCGACGATCTTGAACATCCGGCCGGCCCCGGAATCGGCGAGGCGCTCGTATCGGAGTTGGCGTTCGTTGATCTTGTCCGTCGATTCCGGGCCGCCGAGGTGCGTGGTCATCTCGGGATCTCCCATGACCTTCACCAGCAGCGCGAGATCGCCGGATCCCCACGGTTCGATCCGGACGGGCCTTCGCTCCATCGCTCGCTCCCGCCGTCCGTGAAGGCCGACCGTATCAGTCGGGCGTCCGGCTGGTCCGAGGGACGGCCCGCCGCGGAAACTTCCTCTGGCGCCCGGACGGTAGAGGGAGTAGCGTCAGGGCGGCCCCCGGGAACTGCCCGCAGCTAGTGACGCATCACCTCCTGCCGGGTGGCCCCGGGGGCTCATCACTGTGAAGGCCGCCGGGGACAACGGCAATAGCCCGAATTGCCTGATTGACGTAGCTCGGAAGGACTGCTCCTCCCGCGAGGCCTGGCTAATGGCGTGGGGCTATACGGGCGCCATGTGCTCGGCGACGGCGGCCGAGCGCCTCGACGAGGCGGCCCACGAGGCGAGCCAGCGGGGGCCCGGATGCGTCAGCTCGACGTTCCGATCCTCCCGACTCCCCGCCCCGATGCTCTCGAAACCCTTGTGCGGGTCATTCGCGGCCAACTCGCGTTCGATCGACGCGAGCCTGAGGACGCCTTTCGCCGACCTGGGATCGGGCGGAGCCTTGTGGTCGAGCATGGTCGTGAAGATGGAGATTCGGCCGTTCGCGCGGATCGCCAGCTCGACGATTCGGGCCTGGCAGTTCCAGTCGATGTGCGCCGCGGTCGTGATGTCCCAGAAGCCCGGCGTTCGCCTGGCGGGGTCCGGCCGGGGAACGATCAGGTTCTTGTGGGTGTGCCCGTTGACCCAGGCGAAGACGTTCGGGAACCGGTGGAGCAGCGCCTCGATGTCCGGACCCATCACGCGTGGAAGGTCGTTGACCCCGGGATGGAGGGGATCCGGGGTGATGATCGGGTTGTTCAGCTTCTCCAGTCCGTGGTGCGAGAAGATCAGAACCAGCCGGTCGCGGTTGCGCGTCCGGACCTGTCCTCCGTCGGCGTCGTAGTAGACGCTCGACACGTCGATCAGTCGCCGTTCGAGCCAGGCGAATTGTGTGGCTCCGATGCTGCCATCGGCGTGCCCCCCCGGATTCACCGTATCGAGGCAGACGAAACGAAATGGCGGATGCTCGTCGCGCACGTAATAGGCGGTTCCGGCCTTCAGGTTCTCCTTCGTGAACCCGTGACCGACCGGCCTTCCTGTCGTTCGGAAATGCTCGGCGACGTACGTGGGACGGTCCACAACCCGTCGCGCGGTGTCGGGGGTCACGCGGTGGATCGGAGGACCGCCCGGCAAGGCGACGAACGGATCGCATGGATTCGCGCCCGGTGGAAGGCCGAGAAACTTGAGTGGACCGACGGCGAGCTCGGCGAGGGGCGCGTTCTTGAAGACGTTTCCCTGGATCAGACCGTCGTGGTTGCCGAACGTCTGGAGCCACGGCACACCGACGCCGGTCGCTCGAAACGGCCGGATGGCGTCGCTCAGCAGTCCGGGGTAGTCGGGGAAGCCCCACTGGCGCTTGAACTTGTCGGGGACCGGGTCGGGGTGCCAGTACTCCTGGTCGCCCCATGCCGAAAGCTGCACGCCCTCGTACGTCGAGCCGCCGCTGTTCGGCGTGACGGTTCGGCCACCGTCCATGAGGTCGATGAACCAACGCAGCTCGTTGAACTGCTCGTTGTCGATGTTGTCGCCGGTGCTCATGACGAATGCGAACCGGCAGCCCGTCACCGGCCCTCGACGGACGTCTCGGACCCGGCGGATCATCGCCTCCAAGGTCTGCAGCGTGAGCGTCTCCTGGGCGCGGAACCCGGACTCGGAGTCCGCGCTGTTGCCGCCGGTCTCCTCGTCATCCGGCTCGCAGAGGACATCGCTGTAGCGGTCGGTGAACTCGGCCCGTATCGGCGACTGCGCATCGGTCAACTGCAGGTCCGTGAAATGGACGAACGAGAGCGACGAGGTGATCCGCGCGGAACTCGCTCCGCCGAGTTCGCGGCGGCGGATGTGCCGCTCGCCCGGTCCGGTCTTCAACCGGTAATACGCGCCGTTCGTCCCCCGACGCCACAGCGCCCCCTTCACGATCGTCTCCTCGAGGGTCGTACCGGCGCGGCTTGCCGCGATCGCCTCTGGCATGACCGACGCGAGCCAGGACAGCGGGTACGCGGCGGCAACGCCGGCCGGGAGCCTCAGGAAATCCCGCCGGGTCACAGGCATTGGAGAGCGGATTATCCCATGGGGTTTCGGCGGCACCGCGGGCGGGCTTGGGAAGGCCCGCGGTGATGTGGCCGAAGCTACGGTCGGGCGGCGACCTGCCGTGCCCCGGTGAGAGCGACGGGTGCCCCCGGCCGGGCCGGGAGGGTCAGCTCGATGTTTCGGTCTTCCGGCCCTCCGGCACCGTCGCTGTCGAACCCGGCCTGGTAGTCGTTCGCCGCCAACTCCCGGTGGATCGACGCGAGGCGCAGCACGCCGCTCCCGCTCCGGGGGTCGGGCGAGGCAACATGATCGAGCATCGTGCAGAAGATCGAGATGGTTCCGTCCGCTCGAACACATAC
>JBHELE010000328.1:0-5778 GCA_046263235.1 Actinomycetota bacterium | reverse complement strand
CGGGCGGCGCCGGGAAGTCCTCGACCGGGAGCCCCTTCACCGCCTCCGTCATTACCGCGTGCCAGATCGGCGCGGCGATCGTTCCGCCGTACGCGTTCTGCCCGCCGAGCACCCGGAGATTTCGCATCGGAATCTCTTCCTTCGAGTACCCCACCCAGACCCCCGTGACCACCTGGGGCACGTATCCGAGGAACCACGCGTCCTGGTAGTTCTGCCCCGTCCCGGTCTTGCCGGCGGCGGGGCGCCCGATCCCCTGGCCCGCCGCCGTCCCGAAGTCGAGGACCCCTCGAAGCAACGACGTCACCTGGCGAGCGATCTTCGGCTCGATGACCTCCTTGCAGACCGGTTTGGCCCGGAACAGCGACGTGCCCTGTGCGTCCATGACCCGACGGATGGCGAAGGGGAGGCAGTGCGTCCCGTCGTTCGCCAGCGTGGCGTACCCCGAGGTCATGGAGAGCGGGTTCACCTCGACCGCCCCCAGCGTGATCGAGCACGCGGCCGGGTTGATGACCACGGGCGCGTCCCGCGCGTAGCTCACGACGCCCATCCGTTCGGCGATCTCGGCGACCGGCTGCGGGCGGATGTCCGCGGTGAGCTGAGCGAAGTAGAGGTTCACCGAATGCGCCGTCGCCGTCTTCATGTCCATGAGGCCACCCTCTGACGGGTCGGCGTTCTCCGGGGTCCACGGCCCGTGTCCCTTGTCTCCGGCACACTCCTCCTCCGGGATCACCACGGGCGCCGTCGTGTTGTAGACCTTCGTCGGCGGGACGCCCTCCTCGAAGGCGGCGGCGAGGGTGAAGACCTTGAACGCGCTCCCGGCTGTTCGCCCGGCCTGCGTCGCGAGGTTGAACTTTCGGTCCTTGAAGTCCTTCCCTCCGTACATCACCTGGATGGCCCCCGTCTCCGGGACCATCGTCACCACGGCGGCCTCGGGGTCGGCTGGCGGTTCCTCGCCCTGATTCGGGAGCCGCGCTTTCACGGCCTTCGCTGCGACCTGCTGGATCTTCGGCAGCAGCGTCGTGTAGATCTTGAGCCCGCCCTGGAACAGGGCCTTCTCCCGCTCGGGGTACGTTGCACCGAACGCCTTCAGGAATTGCTTTCGCCGAGGGTCATCCCGCGCGAAGACCTTGTCCGGATGGAGGATCTGGTCCTTGACGAACTGGACGAAGTACGGCTCGGGCCCCAGGTCGTTGACCGTGCGCTCGCGCTTCGACAGCTCGATCGGGGCCGCCGTCGCCCAGGCATACGCCTGACCGTCGATCCAGCCCAGATCGAGCATTCGGCGCAGCACCTGATTCCGGCGGACGACCGCTTCGGGCGGATTCGACACCGGATCCCATTTCGCCGGTGACGAGATCAATCCCGCCAGAAGGGCCGCCTGGGGAAGGGTCAGGTCCTTCGGCTCCCGCGCGAAGTAGTACTCGGAGGCCGACTTGATGCCGTACGTCCCGTGGCCGAAGTACACCTCGTTGAGATAAGCCTCGAGGATCTCGTCCTTCGAGTACTGCCGCTCGAACTGGATCGCTGCCTGCGCTTCCTTGAACTTCCGGGCGAAGGTCTGCTCCGCGCCGACTTCGGTGTTCTTGACCAGCTGTTGGGTGATGGTCGATCCGCCCTGGACGACCTTTCCGGCCCGGAGGTTTGCCACCGCCGCTCGCAAGATCGAGAACACGTCGACCGGACCGTGCGAATAGAACCCGTCGTCCTCGATTGCGAGGACGGCGTCGCGGGCCACCTTCGGAACCTCTGACAGGTCGACCACGGCACGGTTCTCGTCCGCCACCGTCGCCAGGACGCTGCCGTCGGCCGCGTAGATCGTCGACCGCTGAGGGAACGGGGGGAGCTCGATCGCCGGGCCGACCTCACCGACCAGGGCGTCGTTGAACTTGTTGATGGCCTGGCCGACGGCCGCGAACGCCGGAAGCAGGCCCGCCGCGACGATCCCGGCCGTGAGCGCGATCACGATGGCCATTGCGGCCGTGCGGGCTGTGATCTGATCCGGCTCGGTGACCGCCGGGATGCGAGCGTGCCGCACCGGATGGGCGACGCGGGTGCGGAGGGTCACGAGCGATCGTGCATTCGCATATCTGGACACACAGGGTACCTCCCAGGTTCCTCGCGAACCGCCCGCGCGCCATTGGACTTCCCGAGCAAAATGATCCAAAAGGGCTATTCGCTCACCCGGTATCGCTTTGTACCATTCGCCGCATGTATTGGCGGAACGAGGCTCGATGTCGAGAGCTCGACCCGGATCTGTTCTTCGCGGCGGGATCTCGGTCCGAGCGCAGGGCGAAGGCCATCTGCAGCCGGTGTCCGGTGGCCTCCGAGTGCCTGGCCTTCGCCATCGAGACCGGCGTCGACGCAGGGGTGTGGGGTGGGCTCTCGAGCCGGGAGCGGAAACGGATCCCCGCCGGCGCCGTCACCAGCGCCTCAACCATCCCGGTCGCGGTCTGACCGTCGGGTTCCCGGATCCTGCGCTCCGAACAGGTGGGCGGCGACCCGCCGCAGCCCCTTCACGTCGTGGACGTCACCGGGGAGCTCCGGTACCGCCACCAACGGGGTCGTCGGATGGGCGTCGACGAACCGAGCCAGGGCGGTCCGCTCCGCCACGACCCTCGGACCGCGACGGACCCCCGCCAGGATCACCGCAGCGGCGGCCCGGTCGGCCGGCCCCCGGGCGCCGAGACGGCGGGCCACCCTTCGAGCCGATTCGGGCAGGAATCGGCGATCGAGGTCGAACCGGTTCACGACGACCGCGGCCGGCCGCATGCCGGCCTCCGTCAGGCGGTCGAGGAAGAATCCGGCTTCGTCCAGGCTTGGTCCGGAAGGCGCCGTTACGACGACGAATGCACATCTGGATGACCGCAGAAGCTCCAGGACCCGCTCGGCCCTCTCCGTGAACCCTCCGTACATGCCTTCGAACGCGGCGAGGAATTCGACCGTGTCGGAAACGACCTCCGTTCCCAGGACGCGGCCGAAGGTCCGAACGACGGCGCCGACACCGACCCGCGCCGCGGAAAGCGTCATTCGGCCCGCCCTAATGGAGGGGCGGAGCATCCATCGGAGCACGCGACCTCCCAGGAAGTCCGTCAGCCGGGTCGGCGCTTCCAGGAACGACAGCGCGCTCCGGGTCGGGGGAGTGTCGACCACCAGGGCGTCGTGGTCCTCCTCCTCGGCCAGCTCGTAGAGCTTCTCCATCGCCATGTATTCGTGCGTCCCGGCCAGGGTGTCGGAGATTCGCCGGTAGAACCGATTCGACAGGATGCGGTCCTTTCGCTCGCGCGTGCCGCCGTGGCGCTCGATCAGCTCGTCGAACGTCCGTTGCGTGTCCAGCTGCATCACCTCGAGTCGGTCCCGCGGTCCGATGGAAAGGGTGGTGCGGTCTCCGGGGACGATCGGAAGGCGCAATGCGGTCGCCAATCGCCGGGCCGGATCCACGGTCAACAACGCGGCGCGGGCCCGCCTCGGCGCCAGGTGGAGACCGATCGCCGCGGCGATCGTGGTCTTCCCGACCCCGCCGGACCCACAGACGACGACGACCTCGGCGTCGTCCAGGAATGGCTCGATCCCGGGCGACAGCGCGCGCCGAAGCGCGGTGGTCGAGCGCCGGGCCGAGCGGGGGCGATCGGATGACCGTGACGGTTCCTTCGCCGGAGCGGGTTCCGGTGACTCCACGGCCAGCGCGTGCACCAGCTCGCGGCCTTCGATCCCCGCGACGTCCGGCAGCTCGAACGCCGGTCCGGCCGAGCCTAGCCTTCGAATGAAGGCGCGCTGCCGGTCGTGTCTCGCGTCGTCGTCGGCGGCCGCATCGATGAGGCCCGCCGCGAGGTCGTCGGTCATTCGCAGCCCCGCTTCGCCCGAGGCCCCGCTGAGATCCGGGGGACGAAGCCCCCGAACGCGTTGCAGCGTGCCGGCCGGAGACACGGCCGGGACACAGCGGTTGATGGCCACCGTCGCCGGGATCCTCGCGCGCCGGAACGCCGGGATGGCTTCGACGGTCTCGGCGACGGACATCTCCTCCGGGATCGTGGTCAGGAGGACCTGCGCGTGGTCGCGCAGGAACGCGGCGATGCCGGATGCGTGCCGCCGGATACGCCCCACCCGGACCATCTCGGCGAACGTGTCCGGTGCCGAGATGAACCCGATGATCTGACCGGTGGGAGGCCCGTCGACGACGACCAGGTCGTAGACCGGGCGGCCCTTCGTCCGGGGATGATTGGCCCGTCGAAGGTGGGCGATCTCGTAGAGCTTGCCGCAGATCAGAAGGTCACGAAGGCCCGGGGCCCCGCCGACCACCTGGTCCAGCGCCCCGGAGCCGGCGACGGCGCGCGGCACACGCCCGAGGCCGGAGAACAGGCGGAGGTACTCCACCGCCGCCTGCGCCGGAACGATGGAGAGGACGCTGAAACCGAGCGGTGTGGCCCGCTCCTCGAATCCCGGATCATCGACCTCCAGGGTGCGGGTGACCTCGGCTCGGCCCTCGATCTCCGCCAGCAGGACGCGTCGCCCGTCGCGGGCCGCCGCCGTGGCGAGGGCCGCAGCGATGGTGGACTTCCCGGTGCCACCTTTGCCGGACACGATCACGACCCGGCGGGCGAACAGATCCTCCCAGGGCATGGGCGCCACTCTAGAAGAGGGGGTCCGTAGAATCGGGCCGGTGCGACGCCCCCTCCTGGCTGCCGGTGTCCTGCTCCTCGCGATCGTTCTCGGAGACGCCTCTGGGGCCTCGGCTCAGCCCGCGACCCCGCCCGGCGTCGACGTGGTCAAGGTTCACGGTGTCATCGACGACGCCATGGCCGGGTTCGTTCGCTCCGCCGTGGAACGGGCCAGGGGGACGGGGGCCACGGTCGTCCTCCAGCTCGATTCGCGGGGATCGTTCGGCGACGAGGCGATCGAGCTCGCTCGATTCGTCCGAGCGGCCGGGATCCCCGTCGTGACATGGGTCGGGCCGAGCGCGGCCCGGGCATCCGGGGGCGCGCTGCTCCTCGCGTACTCGGCGTCGTTGGTGACGATGGCGCCGGGTGCCGGGATCGGCCCGGCGCGGCCGTTCGACCTGGGAACGCGGGCGGGGAACGAATCGGCCTCGACGGTGGCCGACGGCGCCCGGCAGCTGCGGGCGCTGGCCGCCGGCACCGGAGCCTCGGCGCAGGCCATCGACCGGCTGATCCGCGGGGCTCAGCTCGCCGCGGGTCCGGCCCTTCGTTCCGGCGCCATCTCGTTCGCCGCGCCGAGCGTCCCGGAGCTGCTCCAGCGCATCGACCGCACGCCCGTCCGGACCGCCTCGGGCGAGATGGTCCTGAACACCGTGGGGACACGGGCGTCGCCGGTCGCGGTCCGTTTCCGCGATATCGGCTTTTGGGCGCGCATCCTGCACGCGGTGAGCACGCCGACAGCGGTCTACGTCCTGCTGTTGATCGGGCTGTGGGGAATCGCCTTCGAGTTCACGCAACCCGGGATCGGGATGGCCGGCATCGCCGGGGTGCTGTCGCTGGCCCTCGCCGGATACGGTCTCGCCTCCATCCCCGTCAACTGGTGGGGGATCGGTCTGATCCTGGCCGGAACCGGACTGCAGGCACTCGACGTGGTGATTCGCCGGGTCGCCCTGCTCACCGGGGCCGGGACGATCGCGTTCCTGGCCGGGTCGTTGATCGCGTGGTGGGGCGTGTCGGCGGCGATCGACGTCTCGCTCTGGCTGATCCTCCTGGCAACGATGGCCGGCCTGCTGCTGTTCGGGTTCGGCATGACCGTGGCGCTCAGGTCCCGGGAGCGTGTCAGGGC
>JBHELE010000327.1:0-5792 GCA_046263235.1 Actinomycetota bacterium | reverse complement strand
ACTAGGGTCGTCCTCGCTCCTGATCAGGCCTTCGTTCCTGATTCGGCCGTGATCGAGCCATGTCGGTGGTCACCGTCATGATCGGGCGGCGATGGAATCGACGGGGCCACGGGCGGGGCTGCCCGCCGCGACGGCGGAGCTCGGTCGGGCGGGGGAGGACGCGGCGCTCGACACGTACCGACGCCGCGGGTTCGAGTTGGTCGCCCGGAACTGGCGCTGCCCGCTCGGCGAACTGGACCTGGTGCTCCGGCGCGACCGGCTGCTCGTGTTCTGCGAGGTGAAGACGCGAAGGGGGACCGCCCTCGGTCCGCCGTACGAGGCCGTGCACGTCGCCAAACAGCGCAAGCTTCGATCCCTGGCGAAGGCGTTCCTGTCGATCCGGGGGTGTGCCGACAGCGTTCGATTCGACGTCGCCAGCGTCATCGTGCGAGCGGGGGCTCGGCCTCAGGTCCACCTGTTCGAAGACGCGTTCTGACGACCGTCATCTCGGCGGTATCCCAACGGTTCGTGTCAGTGCCGGGCGGTACCGTCCGCGGATGTACGGGCGTGTGCTCGCGGTGGCGGTGATCGGGGTGCAGGGGCACGTCGTGACCGTGGAGGCCCACGTGGGCCGCGGTTTGCCCGCCCTCACATTGGCGGGCCTCCCCGGCGCCGGCGTCCTCGACGGACGGGAGCGGGTTCGCCCGGCCGTGGAGAGCGCGGGCCTCGAATGGCCGCTTCGGCGCGTCGTGATCAACCTGTCGCCGGCGAACCTGAAGAAGGAGGGGCCGGGGTTCGACCTCCCCATCGCCCTCGGGGTGCTTGCCGCCGCCGCGCAGGTCCCGCCGCGACTGCTGCGCGCGTACGCGTTCATGGGAGAGCTGTCGCTGAAGGGCGAGCTGGTGGCTACTCCGGGCGTGCTAGCGGTGGCGATGGCGGCAGCCGGGGCCGGCCTGACCGGCGTCGTGGTCCCGGAGGCGAACGGACCCGAGGCGGCGCTGGTCGACGGGCTCGACGTGATCGCCGCCCCCACCCTGGCCGCCGTGGTGGCCTTCCTTCGAGGCCAGTCGAGGCCGGAGCCACCCCCGAGCGCCGACGACGGGCCCGTCGAACCAACCGGCACCGTGGATCTGGTGGACGTTCGGGGCCAGGCCGCGGCCCGCCGGGTGTTGGAGATCGCCGCGGCGGGCGGCCACAACGTGTTGATGGCCGGCCCGCCCGGCGCCGGCAAGACGATGCTGGCGCGACGGCTTCCCACGGTCCTGCCGACGATGACCCGGCAGGAAGCGCTCGAGGTCACGCGGCTGCACTCCGTCGCCGGATTGCTTCGGGGCGGCCTCGTCCGAGCCCGCCCCTTTCGCGCGCCGCATCATTCGATCTCCCCCGCGGCCCTCCTTGGGGGCGCCGGGGGTTGGCTGCGACCGGGGGAGGTCTCGCTGGCCCACCACGGCGTGTTGTTCCTGGACGAAGCGACGGAGTTTCGGCGCGACGCGGTGGAGGGCCTCCGTCAGCCGCTGGAGGACGGGCGGGTCGTGGTGGCCAGGGCCGCCGGCACCGCGCAGTTTCCCGCCAGGTTCATGCTGGTGGCGGCGTCGAACCCATGTCCATGCGGGTTCGAGGGCGATCCCGGCCGCCCGTGCCGATGTCTGCCGCACCGGGCGCTGGCGTACCGGCAACGGCTGTCCGGGCCGCTGCTCGATCGAATCGACCTGCAGATCAACGTCCCCCGGCTGACCAAGGCCGAGCTGCTCGGGTCGGGGACCGGCGAACCGTCATCGGCGGTCCGGGACAGGGTCGAGCTGGCACGGGAGCGGCAACGGGCCCGGCTCGCCGGGATGCCCTGGTCTTCGAACGCGCATCTCCCTGGAGCCGTGGCGCGCCGGCACGCCGCGATGACGGCCGACGCCGAACGAGCCGTGGTCGATGCCGTCGAGACCATGTCGCTGTCGGGCCGCGGGTTCGATCGAACGATCAAGGTCGCGCGGACGATCGCCGACCTCGCCGGCGAGGACCGAGTCGAGGCCACGCACGTGCGAGAGGCGTTGAACTACCGAACGGCCTGGGTCGTCGACGAGGCGGTCGGCGTGGGATGACCGGATCCGACGCACCCAGCGCACCGGCCGACGACCCGAGCCCGACGCTCCGCCGACCGGCGGACCTCAGGGCAGAGTGGACGGCGAATCGCTCCGCCGGCCGTCGGACGAGTGGGCCGCTGGCGTGGCCTCCTCGATTCGCCGCCACCCCGGCGGATCGATCGGCGCTGCTCGTCCTGCTCGGGCTCGCCGCGCTGACGCCACGACGGCTGCTGGAGCTCGCCGTCGAGCGCCGGTCGGCGACGGCGTGTCTCGAGGCGGTGGTGGCCGGAGACGCTGGGAGCGACGGCGACCGGAAGGCCGCGGCGAAGGCGGATCCGACAGCCCTGGCGGAGCGAGTGCGAGCCAGCAGGGCCCGGCTGATCGCGGTGGGGGATGACGAGTACCCGTCGGCCCTGCTCGACCTGTTCGACCCCCCGGCCGGGCTCTTCGTCGTCGGCGCGTCACTCGCGGACGGCCGTGAACGAGTCGCCATCGTGGGAGCCCGGGCGTGTTCGCCGACGGGACGGGACACGGCCCGCGGCATGGCGACGGCCCTGTCCCGGGCGGGCGTGTGCGTGGTGAGCGGCGCCGCCCGGGGCATCGACAGGGCCGCCCACGAGGGCGCACTGTCCGGATCGGGCGGAACGATCGCGGTGCTGGGAAGCGGGATCGATCACCCCTACCCCCGCCACCATCGGGCGCTGCTGGCCGAGGTCGCGGCGAATGGGACCGTGGTCAGCGAATATCCGCCGGGCATCCCCGCTGAGCCATTCCGGTTTCCGGCGCGCAACCGCATCGTGGCCGCCCTGTCCCGAGCCGTGGTCGTCGTCGAGGGCGCCGCGGGGAGCGGGTCGATGATCACGGCCGACCACGCCCTGGAGATCGGGCGCGAAGTGTTCGCCGTGCCGGGCTCCGTGACCAACCCGATGGCGACGGTTCCGCTCGCCCTCATCCGCCAGGGCGCCACGTTGATCCGCGATGCCGCCGATCTGCTGCTGGACATCGGTTTGGGGTCGCCGCAAGCCGCGGCTGTCGACCCGGGGCGCGACCTCGATCCGGCGACCCGCCTGGTATGGGACGCGTTGGCCGGTCCATCGCTCCCGGACCAGCTGGCACGGGCCTGTGACGTCCCTCTCCCGGACGTCATCTCGCGACTGGTCTCTCTGGAGATGCGTGGCCTGGTCCGGCAGATCGGCGGTCGCTTCGAACGGAGGGTCCTCGATGTGACCGATCGTTGACCTGTAGCGGGTTTGTGCTAGAAGTGAGCGGTCGGGTCTGACGTCAGATCGGAGGACGACACGAGCTCCGACCACGAAGCCGTGCCGCCCGCGGACGCGCGACTCATCGAGGCCTTCGCCGACCACCTCGCGTTGGAACGAGGGTTGTCCGCCCACACCGTCGTGGCATACCGGCAGGACGTCACGTCGCTGGCCGTATTCCTCCATCGGGGAAGCTCGTCGCTCGCCGGGGCCCGGTATCACCTGCTCCGTCGATGGCTGGCCCAGCTGGCCACCCGAGGCTACGCCCGAGCCAGCGTCGCCCGAAAGGCGGCGTCGGCCCGAACGTTCTTCGCGTGGGCCTCTCGTCGGGGACTGATCGACTCGAACCCTGCCGCCCTTCTCGCCAGCCCCGCCCGCGCGTCGCGCCTCCCGATCGTGCTGAAGGCGGCGGAAGCCGGTCGCCTCGCCGAGGCGCCGGGCGGGGACGATCCGTACGTGGTCCGTGACCGGGCCATCCTCGAGCTGCTGTACGCCACGGGGATCCGCGTGGCGGAGCTCTCCGGCCTGAACGTGTCGGACGTCGACATCGACCGAAGGCAGGTTCGGGTGATGGGAAAGGGCCGCAAGGAACGGGTCGTACCGATGGGAGACCCCGCCGCGTCATCGCTCGCCGTGTACCTCGATCAGGCTCGCCCCGCGCTGCTTTCCGGCGGCGCGGCCCACGGTGACGGGTCGAACGACGCCGGCGACCGGCCGTCTCCGGCCACCGACCACGACGCGCTGTTCTTCAACCGGCGGCGCAAGCGGATGACACCTCGAGACGTCCGCGGGATGATGCAGCGGTACGTCCGACACGCCCTGGGAGACCGAACGGTGGGTCCACACACGCTCCGGCATTCGTTCGCCACGCACCTGCTCGAGGGCGGAGCGGACGTCCGCGTGGTGCAGGACCTCCTCGGCCATTCGAGCCTCGCCACCACCCAGCGGTACACCCACGTCTCCCGTTCGACCCTGTTCGACGCCCACCGGCGGAGCCACCCCCGGGGCTGATGGCGGACGTCGCCGCTGGCGCCACCCGGGCCCAGACCGCTCCGGAGATCCTGGACCTCTGGGAGACGTACAAGCGGGTCGCGTCGAAGGAGGCCCGGGAACGGTTGATCCTGCACTACTCGCCGCTGGTGAAGTACGTGGCGAGCCGTGTGGCGACGGGGCTCCCGGCGACCGTCGAACAGGCCGACCTCGTGTCGTACGGCATCTTCGGGTTGATCGACGCCATCGAGCGGTTCGACCTCGCTCGCAACATCAAGTTCGAGACGTACGCGATCCCCCGCATCCGGGGCGCGATCATCGACGAGCTCCGTGCGCTGGACTGGGTCCCGCGTTCCGTGCGATTCAAGGCCCGGGAGGTCGAGAAGGCGTACGCCGAGGTCGAGGCGAAGCGGAAGCGGGCCCCGACCGATCGGGAGATCGCCGAGCACCTGGGGACGAGCGTCGACGAGCTGCATGACATCATCAACCAGATCTCGTTCGTCTCCGTGATGGCCCTCGACGAGCTGGTATCGAACGAGAAGGGCGAGGGCCTGTCGCTGATCGACACGCTGGCCGACCTCAGCTCCGACCCCGGCATGGGCCTGGAGGTCGGCGAGATGCGAGCCATGCTCTCCGGGGCCATCAATCAGCTGTCCGACCGAGAGAAGCTCGTGGTGGTCCTGTACTACTTCGAAGGCATGACCCTGGCCGAGATCGGCGACGTCCTCGGCGTCACGGAGTCTCGGGTGTGCCAGATCCACACGAAAGCGGTGGGACAGCTCCGAACGAAGCTCGTCGACACCGGCGACGGCGCCTAACCCGTCGCCCGGTGACGCGGGGCATGCTCGGCACGCGCTCGGCACGTGCTCGGGGCGATGGTCCGCGGTTTTCTCCCTGGCCCCTTTTTCAGCCAAGTGAGGAATGTCACAGCGCGTCGCCGCCGGGCGGCGTAGCGTCGACACGCTGACCTCTGGGCGTCGGGAGAGCGGATGACGCCCGTTCGAAGATGGTTCATGGCCGGCCTGACGGCCGCCGCGTTCGCCGCCGCCGTGGCCTTCCCTTCGGCATGGGCGGCGGCGGCCAGGGAGCAGTCGGTCCAGACGGCGACGTCGCCGGAGGCGCCGGCCGAACCCGCGTATCACACCTATGCGTGGCCGGTGCTCGGGCCCGTGATTCACGGCTACGAGCCGCCCGAAACGCCGTACTCCGCTGGCCACCGGGGCATCGACATCGGCGCGCCGTTCGGGTCCGAGCTGAGGGCAGCCGCCGACGGAGTGGTGGCGTTCGCCGGCTGGGTGGGGGGATCGCTGTTCATCTCCATCGACCACCCCGACGGCGTTCGCACCACCTACTCGTGGCTGTCGGCGATCGCGGTGCGCAAGGGAGACACGGTGGGCCGAGAACAACTGATCGGGGCCACCGGCCACGGCCACCCGGAGCTGCCCGACCCGCACCTGCACTTCGGGGCGCGCATTGGCTCCACGTACAT
>JBHELE010000326.1:0-2898 GCA_046263235.1 Actinomycetota bacterium | reverse complement strand
GTAGCCGGCGAGCCAATAGCACTCGACCGCACGCTCTTCGCCGCGCAGCTCGAAGTGCGCGAGCGCGAACCTGGTGAAGGTGAAGCTCGAGCCGGCGCTGCCTTCGATGTCGTATCGCTCCGGATCTGCCGGCTCGACCGTCGCCAGCGTGCGGTAGGACGGGTCGTAGTCGAAGTACGTCAGACCGGGGAACCGGCCGGCGCTCGCCGCGGCCACCGGCGATTGAGGATGGGTGCGGAACAGCTCGTCGCGGGCCTGTCTCCACCGATGCCATGCCTCGGGAGGATCGCCCGCACGGACGTCCGCGTAGGTCTCGGCGACGCGCCGCTTCCAGTCGAGGAGGTCGAACGGGTCCCCCGGCGGCAGGTCGAACCGATCGATCACGTCGAGGGCTGCTTCGTCGTCTGCTTCCCCGACCTCTTCGCCGGCGAGGCAACGTCGTCCCCCGACGCGGTCCCGCCCGCTGGCGACCCCTCCTCGCCGGCTCGCGCCTGCGCCACCGCGGGCCGGTTCTGGATCCCGAAGCCGTTCACCGCGGCACCCACCAGCATGAGCCCCACCGCCACCAGGATGGCCAGGTGGAACGAGTCGGTGGACGCTTCCCGTGCCGCCGCGGCGACCGTCGGATCGGCCCCGGCCTCGGGAGGATTGAGCGGCGCGACCTGCTGACGAAACGCCGCCGAGCTCGTGTCCACCCCCGGGACCTTGGTGGCGATGGACCCGTAGAAGCTCGACACCACGGCGACGAAGATCAGGGCGGTCACCAGGGGCGAACCGACGCGCGAGATGGCGTTATTGATGGCCGAGCCGACCCCGGCGTTGTGCCGCGGGATCGACGTCATCAGGGCCGTGGTCAGCGGTGCCACCATCATCATGAGGCCGGTGCCGAACACGAGCAGGCTGGGAAGGAAATCGACGAAGTAGTCCGAAGGGGGAAGCAGCCGTTTCCCCCCGCCCAGGCCCAGCCTCCACGCCTCGCTGGACGCGGGGACCCGAACGAGCCACAGCAGGCCGAGCGCCATGATGGCCGGCCCGATGGCCATGAACAGTCGCGGTCCGTACCGGGCGGCCAGCTTCCCGAACCGAGTGGAGAACGCCACGAGGAACAGGATGGATGGCACCCCGGCGACCCCGGCGGCCGGCGGATCGTATCCCAGCGTCCCGATGAGGAAGAGGCTCTGGAACGTGATCGTCACGTACAGGGCCCCGTAGATCACGAAGGTCGAGATGTTCGTGACCGTGAAGTTTCGCGACGTGAACAGAGCGGGCGGCACCAGAGGATGCTCCCGCCGAACCATCAGGATGGGGAACAGCACGGTGGCCACGCCGCCCACGGCCAGGCTGGCGAAGGCCTCGACGCCCTCCCAGTTCGTGGCCTGGCCGCGGATGGTCCCGAAGGCCAGCCCGCCGACCGCCAAGACGATCACGACCGATCCGAGCCAGTCGAAGTTGCCGACGGCCTGTTCGTCGCGGGACTCCGGCACGTGTCGAGTCGTGGCGTACAGCGCCAGCAACAGGAACGGGACGTTGATGAAGAACGCGGCGCGCCACGAGATCGAGTTGACGAGCAACCCGCCGACCAGCGGACCCACGATCGACGTCGCGGCGGACGCCCCCGCCCAGATGCCGAACGCCCGTCCCTGCTCCTCCCCCTCGAAGCTCGCCGTGATGATCGAGAGCGACCCGGGCACGACCAGCGCGCCGGCCGCGCCCTGGAGGATTCGGAACACGATCAACAGCTCGATGGTGGGGGCGACGGCGCACAGGAACGACGTCACGCCGAAGCCGGCCAGGCCGATGCTGAACATCTTCCTGCGACCGTGGAAGTCGGTCAGCGCGCCGGCCAGGACCAGCAACGCCGACAGCGTCAGGAAGTATCCGTTCGCCACGTACGACTGGGCCTCCAGCCGGTTGAACAGGCCGCTTTGAAGCTCGGCGCCGATCCGCGGCAGGGCCAGGTTCACCACGGAGGTGTCGAGGAAGACGATGGCCGAGCCCAGGATGACCGCGACCAGCGTCCATCGCTTCTGTGTGGTGGTCATCGACCTTGCCTCCGTCAGCGGGCGAGACGAACGGGCCGAACCGAGCGGCGCATTCTCCCCGATTCGAACCCGCACGAGCCGGATAGCATTCCACCTTCCACCCTACGGGAGGTGCGATGACCTATGACGTGATCGTTATCGGCGCGGGCGCCGGGGGCGAAGCGGCCTACGCCGAAGCGGCGTCGCTGGGCGGCCGTGTGGCCGTGATCGAGAAGGACCTGGTCGGTGGGGAGTGCTCGTTCTGGGCCTGCATGCCGTCGAAGACCATGCTCGATTCGGCCGGCCGCCGGTCCATCGGCGGCACCTACCCCTGGACCCGGGCTTCCGCTCGCCGTGACTGGATGATCGCCCGCGAAGGGATCGACTACCCCAGCGACGAAGGGCATGTCCGAACCCTCGAGGCGGCGGGGGCGGATCTGTATCGCGGCGTCGCCAGGATCACCGGTCCCGGCCGGGTCGAGGTGTCCGAAAACGGCTCCGGGTCGAAAACGGTGGAGGGACGGACGCTCGTGATCTCCACCGGCGCCATCCCCGTCATCCCTCGAGTCGACGGGCTGGAGGAGGCGGGGTACTGGACCAGCCGGGAGGCGACGTCCACCCGCGAGCTCCCGACGAGCATCGTGATCATGGGCGGGGGGCCGGTGGGCGTGGAGATGGCGCAGGTGTTCGTCCGGTTCGGCACGAAGACCACGCTGGTCGAGGGCAACGAGCGGATCCTCGCTCGCGATCATCCGCTGAACTCCAAGGCCGTCGCAGACCAGCTGATCGAGGAGGGAATGGACGTACGAACCGGCGTCCACGCGACGGCCGTCCGCCGCGGGGGGGCCGGCCGCGTCGTCGAGCTCTCGGACGGTTC
>JBHELE010000325.1:0-2971 GCA_046263235.1 Actinomycetota bacterium | reverse complement strand
CATCTCACGGATGTGCGGCTCCATGGCGTTCACGATTCGAGGTGTGAATCCCTTGCGAACGAGATCCCGTAGCTTGGTGTGGTATGGCGGGTCCTGGTTCACCATGGCCAGCTCGTAGCCGCCCTCGGCGTCGGCGATGTTCGTGCCCTTGGCCGAGGAGAACGTCTTCCACTCACGCGAGGCATGCTCGACGTCGTCGTACTTGGTGAGGCACCAGAACCCGGGCCCCCCTGGCTCGCGGTGGAAGTACACCGGGGCGTATTCGCGGAGCCAGTCGAACATATGATGCGGAACGCTCGGGACGAAGTTGTCCGGGTTGAACAGATCGATGTCGGCCGCGGTTTGCATGGTCATTCGGTCGTCCTCTCAGCCTCGCTGCGGGGTGTAGCGGATCGGAAGGTGCTTGATGCCGTTGATCCAATTCGAGCGCAGCCTGGACACCGGCCCGGCCAGCTCGACGTCCGAGAGGCGACGCAGCACCTCCTCCAGCATCACCTGGATCTCCAGCCGGGCGATGGCGAACCCCAGGCAGAAGTGCGGTCCGCCACCCCCGAAGGTGACGTGCTCGTTGGGCTGGCGCCCCACGTCGAACCGGTGCGGGTCATCGAAGGCGGTTTCGTCGCGGTTCGCCGAGATGTACCACAGCACGACCTTGTCACCGGCCCGCACGCGCTGCCCGTGGACCTCGACGTCCTCGGTGGCGGTCCGCCGAAAGTGCATCACGGGCGTGACCCACCGCAGGATCTCCTCGACGGCGAATGGGACCAGCGAGGGCTCGCGAAGCAGGCGGTCCCGCTCATCCGGGTGCTCGATCAGGGCCAGCAATCCGCCCGACATGGCGTTCCGGGTGGTCTCGTTGCCGGCCACGGAGAGCAGCACCACGAACATGAGGTACTCCATCTCCGTGAGGCTCTCGCCGTCGACCTCCGCTTCGACCAGGACCGAGACCAGATCTTCCTTCGGCCGGAGACGTCGCTCGGCCGCCAGCGCGCCCATGTAGTCGAACATCTGGAACGCCGAGGCCTGGGCGCCCTCGAACGTGTTGCCGTACTCGGGGTCGTCCATCCCCATCATGTCGTTGCTCCACTTGAAGATGAGGTGACGGTCCTCCTGCCGGACGCCCAGGAGCTCGCAGATGACCTCGAGCGGAAGCTCGGCGGCGACCTCGGTCACGAAGTCGCACTCCCCGAGAGGAGCGATGCGGTCGAGGATCCGCCCGCACAGGTCCCGAAGGTGGGGCTCGAGCGCGTTCACCATGCGCGGGGTGAACCCCTTCCGGACCAGATTTCGAAGCTTCGTGTGATAGGGCGGGTCCGTGTTGATCATCATGTTCAGGATCCCGGGCTCCACCTCCGCGAAGTCCGGGATGTTCGATCCGCGGGCCGACGAGTGAAGACGCCAGTTCTTCGTGGCGTCGGCCACGTCGTCGTACCGGGTGAGGCACCAGAATCCGGGGCCGCCCGGCTCCGGGTGGAAGTACGCCGGTGCCTGCGCCCGGAGCCAGTCGAACATGTCGTGGGGAACGCCCGGGACGAAGCTGTCCGGGTCGAACAGATCGACGTCGATGGACGCCGTTCGCACGCTCATGCCTTTTGGCCCCTTCGCCACGCTCGTTTCAGAACGTGTTCCCGTTTTCGCCGAAAGTAGAACACGTTCTCATTCTGAGGGCAACCGACGGAGCCGCGTGCGCGCCCGCTAGGCGTGACCGCCTGGGTCGTGCCCGAGGACGAGCTCCTTGAACCGGTGGTATGTCAGCGAGCAGGCGATCAGGGCGACCCCCAGGCTCGTGTACAGGACGGCGCGGCCCCCGGCGCCGAGCAGCGTCGAGTCCACCACCACGAGCTTGAAGAGCGTGATGCCGAACAGGGCCACGGCGATCAGCCGGGCCCGGCGGTTGGCTCGAAGGATGCCCGCGACGAACAGGACCCCCGCATACGCCGCCCAGATTCCCGTGTACGCGAACGCCAGCGTTCGATCCGGCGCGCCGAAGTCGCGCGTCACCACGTACGCGCGGGCCTCGAGGCTGAGCCATGCGATGGCCAACGCGTGCGCGCCCACGACGGCGAGGGCGTTCGCTTCCCGTTCCCATTGCTCCCGAGCCTGGGCGCGGAGGAGCCACGCCGTGGCCGAGACGACCGCGATCTGCAGGGCGAGGGCGAACGACTCGGTCGACAGCAAGAGTCGGTCCGGGAGGTACGAGAGACCGAGCTCCAGTTGGACGGCCACGGTGTGGCCCACCCCGAGCGCGACGAGCCCCAGTCCGCCGAGCCGGAGATCGCGGCTGGCGAACGCCCCGCCGATCCACAGAAGCAGGATGCCCTCGATGGACCATGTGGCTCCCACCGGCAGGCCGTCCCACTGCAGCGCCACCGCGATCGAGCCCACCGCCAGGCTGAGGCCGAGGTACGTGCGAGCGAGCACCGCGTCGAACGGCCGCCACGTCCGGCTCGCCAGCCACAGTCCGGCCAGCACGGCCGCGATGGCGAAGGCCGCGCCGCCTCGCGCACCTTCGGCCGCTCCGGTCAGGGCATCCTCGACGAATGCCAGGTAGATGAAGGCGTTCGCGGCGAGGACCGGGACATCATCGGACGTCGCCACGGCCGACCTCGGCGCCAGGAGTCGATCGACGGCGAACACGCCGAAGATCGCGGTCCCCCATCCGATCGGCCACAGGATTCCATCCGGCTCGGGGACGTAAGCCACCGCCCACGACGCGAGCATGGCGGTCCTGGTGAGGACGTGCCATCCCCGACGCGACGCGAGCAGCAGGACGGCCACGTCGAGCGCGACGATGTACGGGAGCAGCGCTCGGTCGTCGAACGGCCCGCCCATGGCGAACGGATTGACCACGCCCGCGGCGAACGCGATCAACGCGAGCGCCTGCGAGTCATGCCGAAGGGCCAGCCAGGCACAGAGCACGGCCACGCCACACAGCAGGGCCAGCCCGGCGGGTACGGGCACGTACCCGTAC
>JBHELE010000324.1:0-6464 GCA_046263235.1 Actinomycetota bacterium | reverse complement strand
ATGGTGTGGAGCTGCTCGACCTCGGTGGCGCCCATCGCCTTCAGGTGGTCCACCACCCTCTCCACCAGCCACTCGGGCGCTGAGGCTCCGGACGTCACGCCAACGACGTCGCGTCCGTCGAGCATCTCGGGCCGGATCTCGGTCTCATCGTCGATGAGGTAGGCGACCGTACCCATCGACTCCGCCACCTCCACCAGTCGCTTGGAGTTCGACGAATTCGGGGAGCCGATCACCAGGATCACGTCCGACCGACGGGCCAGGTCCTTCACCGCCTCCTGCCGGTTCTGGGTGGCGTAGCAGATGTCGTCGCGGGGCGGTGCCTCGATCTGGGGGAAGCGCTCCCGCAATACGTCGATGACCTCGTTCGTCTCGTCCACCGAGAGCGTCGTCTGGGAGAGATACGCCACGCGGCCGGGCTCGGCGAGCTGCACGGTCCGAGCCTCGTCGGGTGATCCCACCAGCAGGATGTGCTCGGGCGCCTCGCCGCTGGTCCCAATGACCTCCTCGTGCCCCTCGTGCCCGATGAGCAGGATCGTCTTCGCCTCGCGGGCGAACCGGCGGGCCTCGAGGTGGACCTTCGTCACCAGCGGACATGTCGCGTCGATCACGTTCAGGTGGCGGGAGGCGGAGTTCGAGTACACCTCCGGGGCGACGCCGTGAGCGGAGAGGATGACGGTGGCGCCCTCCGGAACCTCGGCCTCGTCCTCGACGAAGACCGCGCCCTTGCGCTCGAGGTCCCGGACGACGTGGATGTTGTGCACGATCTGCTTTCGCACGTACACCGGCGGACCGTAGATCCGAAGGGCTCGTTCGACGGTGTCGACGGCCCGCTCTACGCCGGCGCAGTACCCACGCGGCCACGCCAGAAGGATTCGCTTCGGCACATCTCCATGGTACCCGCGCCATGGCGGTCCCCGGCCCGGCGCAAGATGGCCCGAGCGTTCGAGATGACAGTTGCAAACACATCCGCTAGCCTGTGGCGGTCCGCAATCGACGTTCCCTTCTTCCCTCACGCCCCTCGCATGCGCCTGGTCGTCGTGTGCGTATAGAAGTGCGAACTGGTAGCGGGCCAAAACATAGGGAAGCGCCCGATAAGGGCCCGACACGAAGGAGGTGAGCCAACACCCACGACCTACCGAGCCCACGCCAGGGGCCGATAACCCTGGCCAAGCTCAGGGGGTGAGACGACTCTATGGCACATTCACCGCATCGCCGGCTCAGCCAGGCAGAGGGCCTCGTGGTCCTCGTCCTGCTGGTGGCCTTCGCATCCGCCGCCTGGGCCGAAGTCATCCCTCCGGGGAATTCTGCGAGATCCGCGCAACTCTCGTTCACGCAGGCCGTGGCCCTGTCGGCCGAGCCTGACGGGGTGAGGGCGGAGAGCCAGGAGCTCCGCGTTCATCTGATTAAGGAGAATCGAGAGGACCGGCGCGAGGCTCAACGGAAGCGCCGCCGCATCGTCGCGCAGCGACAGGCCGCCGCGGTGAGCTCCACTTCATCCTCTTCGTACGGCAGCCACGCCGATTGGGACGCAATCGCGCAATGCGAGTCCGGCGGGGTGTGGGCAGCATCGACTGGCAACGGTTATTGGGGTGGTCTACAATTTGCCCCAAATACGTGGTTTGCGTACGGGGGTGGCCCCTACGATGGGTCCGGGCCGTTCCCTTACTCGCGGGAGCAGCAGATCGCGGTCGCTGAGCGCGTTTTAGCTGCTCAGGGGCCAGGAGCGTGGCCGAACTGCTTCGCCTGGGGGTAGCGGCTCCAGCCGCATGTAGCACGATAGTAAGAACGCCGGGTCCCACGACCCGGCGTTCTCATTTTTCAGAAGAATGGTCCGGCTGTGCGATTTGTCACAGACGGAATACATTTCGAGGCGTATCGTGCGCCCATGCCTCGGTATTCGCCGGAAGTGAAAGGCCGGATGGTGAGCCGATATCTCGCAGGAGCCGGCATCAGCACCGTCGCCAAGGAATTCGGTTGCTCCGCGAGCACGGTGTCTCGCGAGTTGCGCGTCGCGGGCATCCCGCGTCGCGGGCATCCCGCTTCGCGGCCCCGCAGCCTACGCCAAGCCGCTCGGGCAGCCCCCGCGGTGGAGGCGTTACATCGCGCCCAACGGCTACGCCGTGTGGACAGGGTGGATTCCGGTGGAGGCGCGGCGGCACCCGACAAGGCGGAACCACTTGATCTTGGAGCACCGGCTGGTGATGGAGCGCCACCTCGGACGAGAGCTCAAGCCGTGGGAGAGCATCCACCACCGAAACGGGCGACGCGACGACAACCGGATTCAGAACCTGGAGTTGTGGATCTTCAACAACCGAAACGGGCAGCGTGGGTGGGAGGTGGCCTGTCCGCACTGCGGCAAGCCCTACGCCGAACGGCCGGCGCCGGTTCTGGAATCCGAGAGCCCGCCACCCGCCAGGCGCCCACCGGGCCGTCCCCCGGACACCCTCGTAGTCCGACCCTCAGCGCTTCACGGGGCCGCCGGCACGTGGAACGCCGAGGATGGCGTCCCGGACGTCGTCCAGCGACGCCGCGATCGCGTCGGCGCCCCTCAGGTCGCCCACACAGATCACGCGAGCGTCGCACGCCCTTCGAACCGCATCGACCGCCCCCGCGCCGAGCGACGCGTCGACAACAACCACGTCCGGCCGGTGCAGCTCGACCTGCTGGCCCACGGTTTCGACTGATACCGCGCCCCCGACCAGCTCCCAGTGGGCCGAAACCGTCGCTCGCTTCAGCTCCGCCAAGCGATCCGGCGACGACGCGGCGCACAGGACCTTCAGCGCTCGGCACATCGGACCATCCCCCTCGACATCGCCACGAAGCGTAGCGGGATCGCCACCGCCCGGGCCTAGCTGAGCCGTCGCTAAGCTGACCGACGGTGACGCTCCCGGATGACCTCATGGACTTCTGGCTCGCCTGGTACTCGTTGTCGCCGTACGTTCGGCGCACCGATTGGGGCGCCGTCATCACCGACCCCCGCTATCCGCTCATCTACGACGCAAACCAGGCCGGGGTCCTCACCGCGCACGATGCGGTCACTGCGGACGACGTCCTTCGTGAGCTCACCCCGGCCCTGCGAAAGGCCGGCGCCGCGTTCGAGCATGTCGAGTTCTGGGATCCGCCCAACCCATGTCCGGCCCTGGAGGAGATCGCCGCTCGCTCCGAGCAGCGTGGCTGGGACGTGGACATGGTGTTCGAAGCGGACCCGACGCTCGACCCGTCGCCGGAGGTCGAGGTTCGAGAGGTCGACCCGCTCGACGACCGGGTATGGGCTGCGCACGCCTCGACGCGCCAGATGTTTGGCCAGACGCTGTCCGGCGACGTGCTCGAGCAGATGGACCGAATGGCCCGGGAGGTGGTGGTGCCGGCGGGACTTCGAATCTTCGCCGGCACGATCGGCGACGAGCTCGCCGGGCTAGTGAACCTCCTTTCGCTGAACGGCGTCGGGTACCTCGACTCGGTCGTGACCATGCCCGATTTCAGGCGTCGTGGCGTCGCCACCGCGATCGTGCTGCACGTCGTGGAGCGGAGCCTCGACGGTGGCGATCGCATCGTTCATCTGCTCGCCGACGAGGGCGATCCGCCCCAGCGACTGTACGAACGCCTGGGCTTTCGCGTCCGGGCCAGAGTCGGGAGCGCCACCCGACGACTCGAAACGTCCGATCGCTGAACGTGGTTCGACAGCCCGAACGACTCGACCCGACAATGCCCCGCGTGTCATCCCGTTCGGCCGACCGCGGCAACGAATCCCCGCGCGAAGAAGGCCTGACGCGCCGTGGTCGTGTTGCGAAGCGTGGCCCGGACACGTCCACCGAGGACGCTCAGCTCCTCGAGCGGCGAGACGCGTCCTTCGTCGAGACCGACCCGTGGCGGGCGCTCCGGATCCTCTCGGAGTTCGTCGAGGGGTTCGACGCCCTGGCCGCCGCCCCCCGGGCCATCAGCTGTTTCGGATCCGCTCGCATCACCGATGACGATCCGATGTATGAGGCCGCCCGCGCGGTCGGCCGGAGCCTGGCCGAAGCCGGCTTCGCCGTGATCACCGGCGGCGGGCCCGGCGCGATGGAGGCCGCCAATCGGGGCTGTCAGGAGGGCGGGGGCCTGTCGATCGGATGCAACATCGAGCTCCCGTTCGAACAGGAGTCGAACCCGTACATCGACCTCCTGATCGACTTCCGCTACTTTTTCGTTCGGAAGACCATGTTCGTGAAGTACGCGGACGGGTTCGTCGTGTTCCCGGGCGGCTTCGGAACGTTCGACGAGCTGTTCGAATCGCTGACGTTGATCCAGACCGGCAAGGTGTCGCACTTTCCGGTCGTGCTGTTCGGATCTGAGTACTGGCGGGGACTCCTCGACTGGCTCCGCACGCCCGTGCTGAGCGAGAGAAAGATCGCCCCCGCCGATCTCGACCTGTTGCACGTGAGTGACGACCCGGACGACACGGTCACCCATATCGTTCGTGTGACCGATGAGAAGCGCCGGCCCGCCGAGCCCGAACCCCAGCGGCCTGCGAACGCCGAGCCGCAGTGAAGCGTCGGCCCGGCGGCGCTACGACCGGGCCAGGGCCCGGCTGATCACCAGGCGCTGGATCTCGGACGTCCCCTCGAAGATCGTGTAGATCTTCGAGTCCCGGTACCACTTCTCCACGGGGAAGTCCTTGATGTACCCGTACCCGCCCAGGATCTGGATGGCCTGCTCGGTCACCCACACCGCCACCTCGCCGGCCTTGAGCTTCGACATCGACCCCTCGGCGTTCTCGAAGGTGCCGTTGCGAGCGAGCCACGCCGCCCGCCACGTCAACAGCCGGGCGGCGTCGATCTCCATCGCCATGTCGGCGAGCTTGAAGGCGACCCCCTCGTGCTCGATGATCGGCCGCCCGAACGTCTCGCGGTCCCTGGCGTAATCGCGGGCGAACTCGTACGCGGCGCGGGCGATCCCGATGGCCTGCGCCGCCACGCTGGGTCGGGTCATCTCGAATGTCTTGAGCGCCGCGGACGGGGAGGGGACCTCCTTCCCCCGGGCCCGGTCGAACTTGGCCTCGAGCTTCTCGACGCCCCCGACCACGTTCTCCAGCGGGATCCGGCAGTCCTCCAGCAGGACCTCGGCCGTGTGCGACGCGCGGATGCCGAGCTTCTTCTCCTTCTTCCCCTGCTTCAGGCCCGGCGTGTCGGGACCGACGATGAACGCGGCCTGGCCCCGGTGGCCCAACGCGGGGTCGACCGTCGCCACCACGATGTGCACGTTCGCGATCCCGCCGTTCGTGGCGAAGATCTTCTGTCCGTTCAGGACCCAGTCGTCGCCGTCCCGTCGCGCCATGGTCCGAAGGGCCGACACGTCCGACCCCGCACCGGGCTCGGTGACGCACAGCGACGCCACCTTCGGATCGTCAGGCGTGCCGAACATCTGCGGAGCCCACGTGAGGAGCTGCTCCGGCGTGCCGGAGTAGGCCAGCGCGGACAGCGGCAGGCCCGTACCGAAGATGGCCAGGGCGATCCCGGCGCATCCCCAGCACGTCTCCTCCATGGCGATCGGAAGCGTCAGACCGGTCGGGTCCGCCTGGACCTGCTCCACGTAGAACTCGGCGCCATACAGGCCGATCTCGGCGGCCCGCTTGACCACCGGCCACGGGAAGTCTTCGGTCTCGTCGTACTGCGGAGCCACCGGACGGATCTCGTCCTGCGCGAACTCGTGGATCCACTTCTGGATCGTCCGGTGGTCCTCTGAGAGCTGAAAGTCCATCCGGTCCTCCGCATGCTCGTTCGGTCGCCGGGTCGGCGGAGGGGTGGGCCGCGAATTCCGGCTGCCTAACTTACCTATCGGTAGGTTACTCGTGGGTAATATACCCCACGATGTCGCCGGGTCAACCGTCCACCCGCCGCCGGATGCGGGGCCCCGAACGCCGGGCCCAGCTGCTGAACGTCGCCAGACGGGTCTTCGGGCGGACCGGGTTTCACTCCGCGTCCATGGATACGGTGGCGAAGGAAGCCGGCGTCACCAAGCCGATCCTGTACGACCACTTCCCGTCGAAGAAGGAGCTGTACGTCGCCCTGCTCGAGGCCGACCTCGAGAACCTCCAGGAACGCGTCGCCGAGGCGCTGGCGTCGCCCATCGGCAACCGCGAGCGCATCCGGGCGGGTTTCCAGGCGTACTTCGACTTCGTCGACGAGCACGCCGAGGGGTTTCAGCTCCTGATGCAGGAGACCGTTGGCACCGACAGCGACTTTCGCGATCGCGTGCGGAAGGTCCGCGACGGATTCCTGGATCAGATCACCGACCTGATCGTGCGAGAGTCGAAGGGACGACTGGACCGGACGCGCGCCGAGACCGTGGCGCTGGGACTGATCGGGATGGTCGAGACGGTGGCCCAGCGCGACCCGGGCGGTCCGAACAAGAAACGCCAGGCCGCGGTGGAGATGCTGGTCCAGCTAGCCTGGACGGGTATCACGAACCTCTCGCCTTAAGGATCG
>JBHELE010000323.1:0-3231 GCA_046263235.1 Actinomycetota bacterium | reverse complement strand
GGTTCGAGTCCTTCGACCGATGCATGGACGCCTTTCGTGCCGTCGTGCGGTCGGGCGCCGGGCCGGCGGTCATGCGGGCCTACGACGAACCCGACGCCATGATCAACTTCGGCTCACTCGGGCACGCCGGTGGATGCGTGGCCATCCTCGGATTCTCGGACCGCATTCCGGGACTCGGCGGGCGAAGGGACGCCGCGATGGCGGCATGCGCGGCGGCGGGCGGTGAGCCGGCCGACGGCGCCTTGGGCGAGCACTGGTGGATCCACCGCAACGACGCCGTGGATATGTACCGCCGGATCATGGGGCCGCAGCGGGCGTTCGGGCCAGGCGTGGTGGTCGACACCATGGAGGTGGCCGGGCTCTGGTCGTGTCTGCCCCGCCTCTACGAGGCCGTGCGGGCGGAGCTCGCAACCCGGGCCGAGGCGGTGGGATGCCACCTCTCCCACGTGTATCCGAGCGGGTCGTCCCTGTACTTCACGTTCGTCCTTCGGGCCGCGGACGACCATCACGTCGAACGAACGTATCTGGAGACCTGGGACGCGGCGCTGCGGGCGTGTCTGGCTCACGGCGGGACCATCACCCACCACCACGGGGTGGGAAAGCTCAAGGCCGGTCTGCTGGCCGAAGAGATCGGGCGGGAGGGGGTGGCACTCCTTCGAGGAATCAAACGGGCGGTGGACCCGAACGGGTTGCTGAACCCGGGAACGCTTCTCCCCTAGACCGCCGAGCCACCCGCCGTCGAGCGAGCGCGCGCGTCGAGCGTGGTGAGGCGCGTCCGGCGCACCAGGACATCGTCATCGGTGACGGCCATCTCACGATCGCGGGCCATCTCGAGCTCCACCCGCACCACCGGAAGGCCCTCCCGCACGGGTTCGCCGAGCGCCGGTGACGACTCGATTCGAGCCGCGGCTTCGGTCCAGTCATCGCCGAACCGATAGACCAGCCGGTGCCCCACCTCGGCCGGCAGGCCGAGCCCGGTCGTCCGAGCGGCGGCGAGCTCCATGGCCTGGCCGATCGGCGCGGTCAGCCCCAGCGGGATACGGCGGGTGCGAGACCGTCGTCGCGATCCCAGGGAGCCGGCCGCGCGGTCGACGAGCTGTTCGGCCATGGCGCGATACGTCGTGAGCTTCCCGCCGGTGATGGTGAGGAGCCCGGGGGGCGACTCGTAGATGGCGTGCTTGCGGGACAGGTCCGCGGTCCGTCCGGTCCGTCCTCCCAACAGCGGCCGGAGCCCGGCCCACGACGCCACGACGTCGTCGGCGTGGACCACCGGGAAGGCCCGCATGACCGCATCGAGAACATACGCCCGATCGTTCGCGGTGACCTCGGGGTCGTCCAGGCTCCCGTCGTGCGGCGTGTCGGTCGTTCCCGCGTACGTCCGACCGCCCCACGGGATGACGAAGACGAACCGTCCGTCTGCCGCGGCCGTGGGGATGACCACCCCCACCGTGGTGTCGACGGCTCCGGGACGAAACACCAAATGGATCCCCTTGCTGGGCCGGAGCCGCTGCGGCGCGTCGGTGGCCATGGACTGGACGCCGTCGGCCCACACGCCGGTCGCGTTCACCGTGACCTTCGCCCGGACCTTCAGGGACTCGCCCGCCACCCGGTCCGCCACCACGGCGCCAGACACCCGTCCGTCGCCGACGATGCCGACCACCTCCGCGTGGTTCGCGACCGACGCCCCGTGCGCGGCTGCTGCCCGGACGACCTCCAGCGTAAGCCGGGCGTCATCCGTCCGGCATTCGAAGTACCGCAAGCCTGGCGCCGGTCGGACCAGGCCGGGGACCGCCTGGCGGACCTCGTTCGGCGACACGCCCCGATGGCGGCCGATGTTTCGCCACAGCGCGAGCGTGTCGTAGAGCGCGAGACCGGCGCGCCACTGCATGCGCGTGAGCGCGTGGGGGAGGGGAGCGATCATGGGGACCGGCCGGACCAGATGCGGAGCGAGCCGCAGCAGCGTGGCCCGCTCCCTCAGGGCCTCGTGGACGAGGTCGAACTCGTAGCGCTCCAGGTATCGCACGCCGCCGTGGATCAGCCGGGACGACCTGCCCGACGTCCCCGAGGCGAAGTCGTCCCGTTCGACCAATCCGACTCGCAGCCCGCGCGACGACGCGTCGAGGGCGATGCCGCAGCCCGTGATGCCGCCGCCGATCACCAGCAGATCGAGCTCGTCATCGGCCATCCGCTCCAACGAGCGGCGACGGGTCTCGGCGTCGAAGCGGAGCACGCGGGAATCGTAGAGCGTAGTGGGACTATCCCGAGCTGCACGCGGGACCGGGTCCTGTGAGCACGTGAGGTGAAGCGCCGCGGCAGTGTTCGCCGGGTCCAGCTCACCGAACCGTCGAACTGCCTCCCCGGTCGGGAGCACCTCGACCCGGATCCCTTTGGCCTCGAGGGCTCGGATGGCATCCGGGTCGGGCTCCATCCGGGCGTCCGCTCCGGTTCCGACCACCAGCCGCTCCGGAAGGGCGTCGACGACGTCATCGAGATCCTCCATGACCAGGCTGTGGCCGTCCTTCCGCCACCATCCCGCCTCCACTCGCCCGGGCAGGATGATCACGTCCCTGGTGTGTTCCTGGCCGTCGATCACGATGTGGCCGAACCGGTAGCTGTCGATCGTCGGCATTCGTCGTCCCCTTCGATCCGCGTTCCGCCCCGCCGAGCGTTGCCTACTCGACCTTCTGGCCCTTCCCGATCACGACGATCCCGCCGTCCGACACCACGAACCGAGCGCGATCCATGTCCACGTCGACGCCGACCGTCGCTCCCTCCGGGATGACCACGTTCTTGTCCACGATGGCGTTTCGAACACGTGCACCAGGCTGAACCTCGACGTGATTCATCAGCACCGATCCATAGACCTCGGCGCCGGGGTGGATCACCACGTCCGGGCCGAGGATCGACGAATGCACCCGGCCTCGAACGATGGCCCCGCCCGAGACCAGGGAATCCTCGGCCGCACCAGTGTCGCGTTCGCCGGAGGCGAACTTGGCCGGCGGCGCCGGGTCGTTCCACGTGAGGATGGGCCAGTCGGTGTTGTGGACGTTGAACGCGGGCTCCTCGCCGAGCAGATCCATGTGTCCCTCGTAGTACGAGTCCAGCGTCCCCACGTCGCGCCAGTACGCGCGGTCACGGTCCGTCGACCCGGCGACCTCGTTTCGGGCGAAGTCGTAGACCTCGGCGACGCCTTGCTCGACGAGCATCGGGATGATGTCGCCCCCGACGTCG
>JBHELE010000322.1:0-10071 GCA_046263235.1 Actinomycetota bacterium | reverse complement strand
CCAGCGCCCCGGGATCACAGATCTTGCTCAGGTCGGCGCCCAGCTTGTTCGAATCAGGCGCCGCCAGGATCTGCTGGGCGCACTGCCGAACCGGCAGCGACGTCACCAGTGACGTCTCGACCGTGATGTTCAGGCCTCGGGCCGACGTCCCGAAGACCTGCTTGAGGGGGTCGGTCGTTACGACCGAGACCCTCGACGTGTAGATAGGCGTCTGCTGCTTGGTGTAGAAGATCGCGGCCAGCAGCGCCAAAAGGGTGATGGCGATGATGGACCACTTCCGCAGTCTGAGCACGACAAGGTACTCGCGCAGCCGGAAGGTCTCTTCGGGTTGAATGGCTTGTTCAGCAGCCAGCACGATGGCGGAGTCTATCAGAGGCCCCTGGCCGGTACACCTAACTTCCGTCCGAACATATGACCCCATTGAGCCGAAATCATTCGCCACGGTCCAGGTCCATTGCGCCCCTACTGCCGTTGACAGTCTCGTTTCGAGCGGCCCGGGCGCTCCTATAATCTGCCGTCCAATGCCTCCCGACCTCGTCGTCCTGCTCTGCGACACGGCGAGAGCGGACGCATTCAGTCCGTGGGGCGGCGCCCATCGGACGCCGACGATGGAGCGCCTGGCGAGACACGGCATCGCGTACCGTCGCGCCACCGCGCCCGCGCCCTGGACGCTCCCGTCGATCACGTCGATCCTGAGCGGCCGGCTGCCTTCGGAGCACGGCGTGAGCAACGACTCGGTCGAGTGGGTGGACGGGCGGCCGGCGTCTCCGGAGCGGTTCGTGAAGGCGCTGTCGGCGCCGTGGCTCCCCGAGGAGCTACGTCGCCGCGGTTACCGAACGTGGGCCGCGAGCTGCAACACGTGGATCAGCCGGTGGGGCGGATTCGATCGGGGGTTCGACGACTTTGTCGACCTGCAGGATCGAACGCGACTTCCCAAGGGAAGAGTCGGGAAGTTCCTCCGCAAGGGCGCTCGCATGGCCGGACGGGTCGATCACGGAGGCCGGCAGGCCAGCCAGCAGTTCCGACGACGGCTGGCCGAGGCCGGCGCCGAGCCGCTCTTCGCCTTCGTCAACTTGATGGAGGTGCATTCGCCGTTCAACCCGCCGGGCCGCTATTACCCGTATCCGCCGTGGCGCCGCGCCAAGACGCTGCGGCTGTCCGGAGCGTCGAAGGGCGACCGGCCGTTCCTGATGTACAGCCTGGGCGTCTCGGAGCCCCCGCCCGGATACGCCCGAATCATGCGGACCATGTACTACAGCTGCGCGCGGTACGAGGACGACCTCCTGGGGGCGTTCGTTCGGGCGATCGAGGACCGGGGGCGACCAACGGTCGTGGTCGTCGTCTCCGACCACGGGGAGAATCTCGGCGAGTACGGCTTATTCGGGCACAACACGTCGCTGGCCGAGACGCTGCTCCACGTCCCCCTGGCGGTGTGGGGGAGTGGGGTCGAGGTCGGTAGCGGGTGGGTTGAGCACCCGGTGTCCCTCCTTGGCCTACAGGATCACCTCCTTGCGTTCGCCGACGGCGACGCTGGTGCCATGCTCCCCAACCACGAGGCCGTCGAGAGCGAGTACGAGTCGACCACCCGGTGGATCCCGCCGGACGTGCAGGAGCTGATCGAGTCCCGGCGGATCCCGGTGCCGGGGCTCGCCTACAACGCCGGCCTGGCCGTTCGCTCGGAGCGTTACAAGTACGTCACCAGGGAGGACGGGCACGAGGCGCTGTACGACGTGGAGGACGACCCGAAGGAGGAGGGGGACCTCAGCGCCGCCAGGCCGGGCGTCCTCGAGCGGTTCCGCCCGTTTCGGGACCGCTGGGTGGAGCGGCGGGCGGTCCGTCCTCGGCATGGGGCAGGCCAGGTCGCCGACGAGGAGATCGCGGATCACCTGCGCGAGCTTGGATACATCGACTAGGTCGAACGCCCGGCACGCGTCCCGGTGGAAGCGCCGGACGCCGCCCTGATCAACCCCATGGGGTTAGGTCGAATGGCCGATCGGAAATTGTCGACACCCACGATGGCGTGCCATAAGATCCGAACGCGACGCGCTCGCTCCGGACCTCTCCGTTCGCGACCGGAGTACGAATGCTGACACGGGACACACAACAAACTGACCAGCCCCGCGTGCCCCTGGTGCTCGGTCGCTCCCCTGCCGCTCGCGCCTTCGAGCGCCTGAAGTACTTCATCGCCGTCACGGACGTCCTGTCCATCGTGTTCGCCGTCGTCGCCGCATCGCTGATCCGGAGGGGCGGGATCCGAACGCTGGCCGCAGAGTCGGTGATGTCGGCGGCGATCGCCGCGGTAATCTTCGTGATGGTCTTTGCGTCCTTCGGGCTGTATTCGCTGACCCGTCTCTATCCGGCCGAGGAGTTCCGCCGGATCATCGCGGCCGTCAGCGTCGCCGTGAGCGGAATGGTGCTCATCGGGTTTTCGACCAGGAACGCGCCACAGCGGGCCAGCATCGCCATCGTGTGGGCGTTGGCGATGGTGGCGGCGCTCGGAACGCGACGACTGTGGCACGCGTTCATCGCGTGGATGCGGCGGCAGGGGCATCTCACGTTCCGGACCCTGGTCGTGGGGACGAACGACGAGGCGCAGCGCCTGGCCCGGATGATGGCCCGGGGCGCATTCGGCTACCGGACGATCGGTCTTGTTCGGACGACGTTCGGCCCCGCGGACACCGACGGATTCACCGTGTGGGGTGATCTCCAGGGGATCGAGGAGGCCATTGCCGAGTCGGAGGCCGAGTGTGTGTTCGTCGCCACCAGCGCCGTGACGCCGGAGGAGCTGGCCAAGGTGACGAAGGTCGCGAGGGAGGGAAGAGCGGAGGTTCGGCTCTCCTCGATGATCTCGGACATCATGAGCACGCGGCTGGTGGTTCAGCCGGTCGGCAACGTGGTGACGTTGTCGCTGAAGCCGGCCCGGCTGACCGGCCTGCAGCCAGTCACGAAGCGCGTGCTGGACATCACCCTGGCCACGACCGCCTTGATGATCACCCTGCCGGTGACCGCCCTCGTCGCCATCGCGCTGAAGCTGACGTCTCGGGGCCCGATCCTGTATCGGCAGCAACGGGTGGGGCAGCACGGCAAGGCCTTCTGGATGCTGAAGTTCCGCACGATGGTGCACGGGGCCGAGGCGATGCTAGATTCGCTCCGCGAGCGCAACGAAGCCACCGGGCCGCTGTTCAAGCTGCGCGACGATCCGCGGATCACCCTGATCGGACGGCTCCTCCGCCGGTTCAGCCTGGACGAGCTTCCGCAGTTCTGGAACGTCCTCAAAGGCGACATGAGCGTGGTGGGTCCACGGCCACCGCTCCCGGCGGAGGTCGCGCTGTACGAAGACTGGCACCTCGGCAGGCTCGAGGTCCGACCTGGCATCACGGGCCTGTGGCAGGTCCGGGGCCGAAGCCAGCTCCCGTTCGACGATTACGTTCGGCTGGACCTCTACTACATCGAGAACTGGTCGCTCGCCTTCGACCTGTACATCCTGATCAAGACGGTCCCGGCCGTGTTGAGCGGCAAGGGCGCGTTCTAACCCTCCCACCTAGGGCACCACATGGGCACGCCGAACATCCTGCTGGTCACCGTTGACTGCCTTCGGCGGGATCGCCTGTCGGGGTATGGCTACGACCGGCCGACCACGCCGTTCCTCGACCGCCTGCTCCCGACCGCCCTGCACTGCTGGTCGGCTCACAGCGTGTCGTCGTGGACGTGTCCTTCGGTCATCTCGCTACTGAGCGGTGTGTATCCGTACCGCCACGGCGGCGGCCTCGTCCCGGGCGACCCCAAGAACCTGAGCAAGGCCAACCTGCCCACGGTGGTCCCGGCCGACGTCCCGCTTCTGCCGGACTTGCTCGCCGCAGAGGGGTACTCGTGCGCCGCGATTGGCGCGGTGTGGAACGCCCATCTCTCCTTGCCGGGGCGATTCCCGCAGATGCAGATGGTCGAACGCCCCGCTCGGACGCTGGTCCGGCGGGCGCTCCGCTGGATCGAGCGACGGCGCGAGCCGTTCTTCCTGTGGCTCCACTTGGGCGACCCCCACGAGCCACTGGACGTCCCGAGACGGCTTCGTCACGCCTTCGGTCGCGTCCCGCGGGTGCCGAAGGCCCGCCGCTGGGCCTACACGAAAGCCGACGATCCGGTCGGCACCCCGGCGTTCGAGCGGTATCGGGAGGCCAGGGTTCGCCTGTACGACGCCGCCGTTCGTTCGGTTGACCAGGAGTTGGCGCGCCTGTGGGACGAGCTGGGATCGCGGGGGCTGGCCCAGGACACGCTCACCGTCATCACGTCGGACCACGGCGAGGAGTTCTGGGAGCATCGAGACGAGGAGATGCGCGGGTTCTCCGACCCCCGAAACATCTACGGGACGGGGCACGGGCACAACCTGTTCCAGGTGCATCTGCTGATCCCGCTTCTGATGATCGGGCCGGGCGTGCCCCCGGGGCGGATCGATGCGAACGTGAGCCAGGTCGACGTCGTCCCGACCGTCCTCGAGGCCGCCGGCATCCCGGCGCCTCCGGTCGATGGTCGATCACTCCTCGGGCCGATCGACCCGGACCGGCCGATCCTGTCGCACGGCATCGCCTACGGCCACGAGAAGACCTCCGTGGTCGTCGGCGACGCGAAGCTTCTGCGGTCCGTGGGCGACCGCTACGAGCACACGTTCCGGTTGGGTCCCGACCGCCGCGAGGACGGCTCGATCGAGGACGCGGACCAGACCGACCGCTTGCGCTCGCATCTGCCGGCCGGCCCGGTCGTCGTCGGACAGCAGCTTGAGTCGACCGACGAGATCGAACGCCACCTTCGAGGCCTGGGATACATCGAGTGACGCGAACGGCGCGGTCGGGCAGGCGAATCCTTGTTTCGGCCAGCCCCGAAGGCTATGGTTGCTGCCCGCTTCCCACATCCCCCGAGGAGGACCGTTGAAGAAGGTGCTGGTCGTCGGAGGCACGGGGTACGTCGGCTGCGTGCTTGTCGACGAGCTGCTGGCCAAGGGCTATTCGGTCCGAATCCTGGACCGCCTGTTCTTCGGCCGAAAGCCCGCCGAGCACTTCCTCGATCGCGTGGAATTGATCGAGGAGGACATGCGTGGCGTGGACGAGTCGCACCTCGAGGACTGCGGTGCGGTCATCAACGTCGGCGGCCTGTCCAACGATCCCACGGCGGAGTTCAACCCGAGGGCGAACGAAGAGCTCAACACGCACGCGTCCATCCGCGTCGCGGAGGTGGCCAAGCGGGTGGGAGTGGAACGCCTCATCTTCGCCAGCACGTGCTCGATCTACGACCGCGGCGTCGGGGAAGAGGTTCGAGACGTCCTGCTCGACGAGGAGTCGGACGTGGAGCCTCGGGCGGCGTATGCCACGTCGAAGCTCGCCGCGGAGCGAGGGATCGTCGCCATGGCCGACGAGCGGTTCGCCCCCGTCTCGTTCCGAAAGGGCACGATCTTCGGTTTCTCGCCACGGATGCGGTACGACCTGGTGGTGAACTCGTTCGTGAAGGACGCCCTCTCCGTCGGCAAGATGTCGGTGCACTTCGGCGGGGAGATGTGGCGTCCCCTCATCGACGTCAAGGACGTCGCCCGGGCCTACGTGATGGCGCTGGAGTGCGACGCCGCCCTGATTCGCGGCGAGATCTTCAACCTGACGGCCGGGAACTACCGGATCTCGGAGCTCGCGCTGCGCGTCCAGGCGGCGCTGGCGCATCTCGGGCGCCCGGTCGAGCTCGACGTCGACTACTCGTACCGTCTGGTTCGAAGCTATCGCGTGTCGGGTGACAAGGCGCTTCGCGTGCTCGGGTTCCACCCACGGCTCTCTCTGGAGGAGTCGGTCGAGCATATGGTTCGGGAGATCGAGCGGTTCGGTTACACCGACTTCTCCCACCCCAGGTACTACAACATCGAGTGGATGAAACTGCTCGAGGAGTCCGCTGACATCGTGGCCAGGCACGGGTACGTCCTCAACAAGCCGCACTTCGCCGCGCGCCCGGTCGCGCTCGAGGACGTTCGCTCGCAGGAGCGTCGGTCCTCGGGCTAGCGCGATGAAGCTGCTCGTCCTGGGGGGCTGGGGACAGCTCGGGACCGATCTGGCCGCCGCGGCGGAGGGCCGGCACGACCTCGTTCGCCCGCGGCGGTCCGAGGCCGACGTCACCGACGGCGAAGTGGTTCGGGCGGCGGCCGGCGAGCACCGCCCCGACGCCGTCCTCGACCTCGCGGCCTTTCACAAGGTCGAGCTGTGCGAGGACGACCCCGACACCGCTTTTCGGGTGAACGCCGTGGGCGCCTGGAACTGCGCGACGGCGGCCCGGGCGGTCGGCGCGCGGTGTCTGTTCGTGAGCTCGGACTACGTGTTCGATGGCGAGCGCGACGGGTACGCGGAGGACGACCCGGTCGGTCCCGTCAACGTGTACGGCATCTCGAAGGCCGCCGGGGAACGAGCCACGCTGGTGGCGTGCCCGGAAGGACTGGTGGTCCGGGGATCTGGTCTGTTCGGTCACGCCGGCAGCTCCGGCAAGGGCGGGAACTTCGTGGAGACCATGCTGGCGAAAGCGGCCGCCGGCGAAGCGATCTCCGTGGTCGACGCTCAGGTGTTCTCGCCGACCAGCACGCGAGACATGGCTGATCGGATCCTGCTGCTGCTCGAGCGTGACGTCCCGCCAGGGATCTATCACGCCGCGAACGCGGGGTCGTGCGCGTGGTATCGGTTCGCCCGGGCCATCTTCGAGCTGGCCGACGTGTCCGCGGACCTCTCGCCCAGACCGGCCGGCACGCAGGCGGTCCGGCGGCCTCGTTCGTCAATCCTCCTCGACACGAAGAGCGGACCCATCGGGTTGCCGGCCAACCCCTCCTGGCGAGATGCTCTTCGGTGGTATCTCGAGGAACGGTCGCGCCTTCGCCAGGACGCCTCGATCGGCGCGGGGCGATGACCGAACGCGGCCTGCGGATCGCGATGGTGGGGAGCCGGGGCATCCCGGCGTGCTGGACCGGCTTCGAGACGTTCGCCGAGGAGCTGTCGGTGCGGCTGGTGGAGCTCGGACACGACGTCACCGTGTACGCCCGGAGGGGCTACCCGGAAGAGCAGCCCGGGAACGAGTTCAAGGGTGTCAAGATCGTGTTCACCCCGTACGCGAAGCACCGCGAGCTCGAGCGCCTGTCCCACGAGGTCACGTCGATCGCCGATTCGCTGAGCAAGCCCTTCGACGTCTATTACGTGCTGGGGACGCCCAGCGCCCCCCTTTACCCGCCGCTGCGGTGGCTGGCTCGGCGTCGACTGGTCGTCATCAACACCGACGGGTTGGAGTGGCGCCGGCCCAAGTGGCGCGACCGGGGGAGGGGATACATGCGGTTCGCCGAATGGTGCGCCGCCAGGATCTCGGCGCACGAGCTGGTCGCCGACTCCCAGGCGATTCGACGGTATTACTCCGAGCGGTACGGCGTCGATTCGACGTACCTGACGAACGGGGCGTACATCCTGAACGAGCTGCCCGAGGGCGCCCTGGACCAGTGGGGCGTGACGGCCGGGCAGTACTACCTGATCGCCTGCCGTATCGAGCCGGACAACAACATCCACCTGATCATCAACCAGTTCATCGAGGCGGGGTCGGACAAGGAGCTCGTCATCGCCGGCGGGATGAACTACGAGACGCCGTTCTGGAGGTACGTCCAGCGACTGGCCAACGGCCATCGGGTCCGGTTCCTCGGACCGGTGTACGGCCCGATGCTGGTCGAGAAGCTGCATCTGGGCTGCTACGCCTACCTGCACGGGCACGAGATGGGTGGGACCAACCCGTCGCTCCTGAAAGCCATGGGGTGTGCGAACTGCGCCATCGTGCTGGGCACGGAGTTCAACACCGAGGTCCTGGACGGACGGGGGCTGGTGTGGGACAAGGGGCCCGGGTCACTGGCGGAGAGGATCCGTTGGGCCGACGGCCATCCGGACGAGGTCGCGCAGCTCGGCCGGCGTGCCCAGGATCGCATTCGAGAGCGCTACACCTGGGACAAGATCGCCCTGGATCACGACCGGTACTTCCGAGGGCTGGCCCAGAAGTACGGTCTCCCGTAGCGCGCCCGGCAGGTCGGAGACGGCGTCAGGCCAGCGGCGGCAGGATTCGGTCCGGAACCCGGCCGGCAACGAGGGCTCGGGCGTGAGGGATGGCGACGCGGGCGAGATCACGCCCCGTCCCCGACCCCAGGACCGTCCGAAGCGCGAACCCCAGCAACAGGATCAACCCCAGCACGCGCCGGCGCCACCCGGTGAACGCGACGCCGAGGGACTCGACCGACCGCAGGCCGGAGGCGATCCGGCGACGGGGGTCGCCGTGGGCGACCTCGTGGTGCAGGCGGACCACCGGCCGGCACAGCACGCGGTACCCGGCCCGCCGGGCCCGGGTGCCGAAGTCGACATCCTCGTGATACAGGAAGAAGCGCTCGTCGAACCCGTCCAGGGCTTCGAACACGCTTCGCCGGATCGCCAGCAGCGCACCCGACACCCAGTCCAGCTCGATGTCACCGGTCGGCCAGGGCGGAGCCAGCCACGGGCCCCACGTTCGGTGCAGGCGCACCGGCACGACCGCCCACACGAGATACCGGAGGAGCGTCGGACGGTAGCCGCCGGTCTCCGGTTTCGGATTCCCTCCCCCGTCCACCTGCAACGGCGCGACGGCGGCCACGTCGGGCGGTACGTCGGCCAGGAGCGCGGTAACGTCCGTCGGCGACAGGTGCACGTCCGGATTCACGAACAGCAGCCACTCGGATTCGGCCACCGCCGCTCCCTGGTTGGCCGCGGCGGCGAATCCCCGATTCGTGTGATTCCGGATCACGCGCACGTTCGGCCGTCCCTGGATGGCCTCCGCGGACCCATCGCCGGACGCGTTGTCCACCACGACCACCCGCTCCACTTGCGGGGTCAGCACGCCGAGGAGGGGGTCCAGCCGGTCGCCCGAGTTGTAGTTCACGATGACCGCGGTGGCCGGTGCGGTCTTCACCGGGCCGGGCGCTGCTTCAGAACCTGCAGTACACGCCGGCGTTTATGCAGTCATCGACGAGGCGGATCAACGTCGGCTGATCCCACCCGTTCATGAAGTCGGCGTGGAAGCTGTACGAAGAGCCGCTCGACAACGTCGCCCCGGAGCCATCGACGATGGGATACGTGACGACGGCCGTGATGCGGGCGACGAGAACCGGATGGCTCGAGGGGCAGGCGGCCGCTCCCTTGGTCACGGGGTATGTCATGTGCCTGCGGTGATCCGAGCTGTCGAGGCTCACCCCGTCCCAGCACGAAGGGAAGACGAGATGCGCCCTCAAGCGGGTGTCCGGATACCGGGAACAGTCGTATGGCGTCGGGCTCTTCGGAATGCGGCTGCCCGGGCCGCATTGCCAGTACGTGACGGTGTACGGCTGCTTCGAAGTGGCGCCGGCGTTTCCCGCGATGACCTTCAGTCCGGGCGGAAGCGGCTGCACCTGGCTGGAGTCGTAGCCCCAGTCCGGGCCGCGGTAATACACGGACACCGAGGTCGGGACCACGGGCTGCCCGCTCAGCATCAACTGCGGGATCCAGTACCCGCTTCGATCCGACGGGAAGGTGCAGGTCGTCCCGGAGGACGCGACCAGGCTGGCCGGCGTGGAGGAAGCGTTCGTGTCACGGGAGCCGAAGAAGTCGTGCGGGTGGGAGGCAGCCGGCTGGTTCGGGTACACGATGGGATCGTCCATCAACGTGTGCGCGTACCCGCACACGACGGCCCACCCAGGTCCGGGCGGCGCCGCGTAGGCAGCTTGGGCCGGGGCGGCTTGGAAAGCCAGTAAACCGGCCAGAACAAAAGCTATGGCGGGACGCATCGAAAGGACCTCGTCGTCGGGGGGCGGCTAGCCTACCGCGAAGGACTGGTCCAGGCCAGGTCTCTCGCTCAGAACTTGCAGTAGATCCCGGCGTTGATGCACTCCTGGACGAGATCGCTCAACAGCGACTGCGTCCAACCGTTCATGAAGTCCCCATGGAAGGTGTAGCCGGGACCGCTGGACAGCGTGGCTCCTTGACCGTTGACCACCGGGTACGTGATCACGGCCGTGATCCGGGCGACCAG
>JBHELE010000321.1:0-3181 GCA_046263235.1 Actinomycetota bacterium | reverse complement strand
GACGCTGGGATAAGCTCGCCGCCGTGATCATCGACGAGCCGATTCGGGGTCGATTCGCCTATCTCGATCACCCCGGACTGATCTCGCTTCCCGGACTGGAGCAGTTCCGGCCGTTCATGAAGCGGCAGGTTCCTCTGGCGCCGCTGTTTCACCTGACGGGCCTGGAGTTCGTGGAGGTGGGTGTGGGAACGGCGACCGCGGCCATGCCGGCCAGCCCCTGGTGGCAGTCGGGCGCGGGGGTGTTCACGGCGGGCGTGATGGCGTTCGTGGCCGACGCCGCGCTGGGAGGGGCGGTGCACACGACGCTCCCGCCCAAGCGGTTCGTGGCGACATCGCAGCTGTCAATGGACTTCCTGCGGCCGGCGTACGTCGACAGCGGCCGCCTGATCGCCCGGTCCCGTCTGATCCAGGTGAGCAGGACCCAGGGCCTGTCGGAAGCGACCATCGAGGACGCCCACGGCCGGCTCCTGGCGCACAGCACGTCGCGGTGCGTGCTCGTGTCGCTGCCGTTCGACCCGCCGGACCCTCCCGCCTCGTTCCCCCCGCTCGAGCCGCTGGAGGGCGTCGACCCGTACCTGCGGCCGGCCGAGGGCAGGCTCGTCGACCGCGGGACCTGGAAGACGAAGAGCGGGCTCGAGATCATGCGGGCGTGGGTCAAGGGCGAGCTTCCCGACCCGCCGATCGCGTGTCTCACCGGGTGCCGGCTCGTGGCCGTCGGCGAGGGCCAGGTCACGAACGCGATGCCGGCGTCGGAGTGGTTCTGCACCGGGGCCCGAGGGTTCTACGGGGGAGTGGTGGCCCTGCAGGCCGACCTGGCCATGACCGGAGCGCTGACGACGACCCTCGAGACCGGAACCGCCCTGGCCACGCTCGACCTGAAGGTGAACTACCTCCGCCCCGTCAACCCCGACGGCCGGGAGCTCCGGACGTCGGCGAACGTGGTCCATCGAGGCCAGCGGGTGGCGGTGATGAGCGCCGAGGTCGTCGACGACGACGGGAAGCGAGTGGCCATCGCCTCGAGCAGCGCGATGCTGCTTCCGGGCCGGTCGTGGTCCCCCGAGGAGAAGCTGTCACCGATGGAAGAGAGGCTTTCGCCGATGGAGGAAAGCGCGGCGCTGGTCGGTCCCGGCGATGAGGGCTGAGGCTCCACCCCGAATCTGGGAGGAGCCCGTCCGCGGCGGCTACCCCGACATCAGGATCTTCCTCGGGTTGTCCGGCGAGGGCCAGATCCGGTCGTTCCTTCAGTCGCTGGCCTCGCCGCCCCCGATCGCCCACCTCACCGGGATGCGTCCCACCGACGTCGGGCCAGGCAGCTCGACCTTCGTGATGCCGGCCAGCGGATGGCTGCTTTCGACGCCCGGATGGATCCAGCTCGGGACGCTGGCGATCCTGGCCGACGGGCCGCTGGGGTGCGCCGTGCAGACGGCGCTTCCTCCGGCCACGCCGTACACCACGGCCGAGATGTCGCTCACGGCGTTCCGGCCCGTCGGCACCGACAGCGGGACGCTGGTGGCGAAGGGTCGCCTGATCCACTCGGGCCGGTCGCTCGGACTGTCCGAGGTCCGAATCGAAGACGGGCACGGTGATCTCGTCGCTCACGGGACTTCGCGGTGCTTCATCTTTCCGCCCATCGCGCCGCCGTCGCCGCCGCCGGAGGACCTGCCACGCATCGAAATGCCCAGATTCGACACGCCCGATCCATATCTCCGGCCTTCGCCGGGGAGCATCGTTCCGCAGGAGGTGTGGGATCGGCATTCGGGTCTGGAGGTGATGCGGGCGCACCTCGACGGTGACCTTCCGCCGCCGCCGATCCACTTCCTGACCGGTCTGCGCCCCACCGCGGCCGAGGAGGGTGCGGCCACGTTCGTCCTGCCGGCGACGGAGTGGCTGTGCAGCCCGCTCAACAGGCTCGAGGGCGGGGCCATCGCGATGGTGGCGGAGACGGCCCTGATCACGGCGGTGATGACGACGTTGGAGCGGCGAACGTCGTTCGCTCCGTTCGACCTGAAGGTGAACTTCCTTCGGCCCGTGAAGCCCGACGGCCGGGACCTCACGGCCCGAGGCACGGTGCTGCACCGAGGGAAGACGCTTGCCGTGGCGTCGTCGGAGGTACTGAACGCCGAGGGGAAGCCGGTGGCCATTGCCAGCGGAACGAGCATGATCCTGCCGGGACGCCCGTGGCACCGTCCCGCGGTGGCGGAGGAAGAGGAGCCGCCGGACGCGATCGAACCGGCGGCGGACGTGGACTGAAGCCGGCAGGCGCAGCGTTTTGATTGGCCGGCGGCGGAGAGTAGGCTCAACCGGAGGCCGGCCGGGAGACGGACGTGACCACGATTCGGGACATCATGAGCGGCGAGCTCGTCGCGGTGAGCCCTTCGACCACGGTGGCCGAGGCGGCCACGGCCATGGCGGAACGCCGAGTCGGGTCGGCCCTGGTGCTCGACGGAGGCCTGGTCGGCATCTTCACGGAGCGAGACATCGTTCGGGCGCTCTCGCAGGACTTCGACGCGCCCGGACACCCGGTGAGCCACTGGATGACCCGGAACCCCACGACCATCGGTCCGGACGCGGCGATTCAGGACGCACTGGACCTCATGCTGTCGGCGGGGTTTCGCCATCTCCCCGTCATGGAGGGGGACGAGGTGGTGGGGGTCGTGTCGATCCGCGACCTCTCCAAAGCGACCAGCGAGAGCTGAGCTCCGGCCTCAACGCAACGACGCTCGGTCCCGCCTCGGTTCCCCTACCGCCCGTACGTCGCCGCGATCGAGCCCTGCTCCTGAACGCAGCACGAGATCGCGGTGAGGACCGCGTCCGGTGAGGTCCCGGCCGGGATCCCTCGCGTCCTGGCCATGGACAACGCGTAGACGGTGAAGACGTAGCGGTGCGCGTCGTCGCCGGGGGGTGGGCACGGTGCCCCGTACCCGGCCGTGCCGAAGTCGTTCTGGCCCTGCTTCGCACCGGCGGGCCCCTGGCCCTCGCCGATGCTGTCGGCGTTCTGCCCGATGGCGTAGGCCGTCCAGTGAACGAACGTCCCACCCGGGGCGTCCGGGTCGGTGACGACGAGCACGAACTCCTCGGCGGGCTTCGACTCCGCCCACCGAAGGGGAGGGGAGATTCCCGGCCCGTCGCACGTGAACCTGGTGGGGATGGTCCCGCCGTCCGAGAACGCGGGGCTCGTGAC
>JBHELE010000320.1:0-6825 GCA_046263235.1 Actinomycetota bacterium | reverse complement strand
AGCTCGCTGGTCGAGGGGAAGGCGTTGGAGAGCTACCACCAGTCCTACGGCATCGTCGTCGCCCTGCTGATCGCTGGCCTCGGCCTGGTCGGCGTGGCCTTCGCAGCGGCTCGAATCATTGCACCTCGCCGCCAGCTGCCCGAGAAGCTGACCACCTATGAGTGCGGGATCGACCCGGTCGGCGAGGGGTGGTCCCAGTCCCAGATCCGCTACTACATCTACGCGTTCCTGTTCGTGATCTTCGACGTCGAAAGCGTGTTCCTGTTCCCGTGGGCGGCCATCTTCGAGCGGCTCGGATACCAGGCGGTGGTCGAGATGGCCGTGTTCGTGTTCATCCTGGCCCTGGGGCTGCTCTACGCATACCGAAAGAAGGTGCTGCAGTGGGCTTGATGGACTCCGTTCCCATGCCCCAGCCGGTGAAGTTCATCCTGAACTGGGGCCGGAAGTACTCGCTGTGGGTCATGAATTTCGGGTTGGCATGCTGCGCCATCGAGCTCATCGCCACCTCGACGTCCAGGCACGACTTCATCCGGCTCGGGGTGATCCCGTTCGCCCACGGCCCGCGTCAGGCCGACCTGCTGGTCGTGGCGGGCACGGTGACCGACAAGATGGCACCGGCGCTGAAGCGCGTCTACGACCAGATCCCCGATCCGAAGTACGTGATCTCGTTCGGTTCGTGTTCGAACTGCGGGGGCCCGTACTGGGATTCGTATTCGGTGACGAAGGGAGTCGACCAGTTCATCCCGTGTGACATCTACGTCCCGGGGTGCCCACCGCGGCCGGAGGCGCTGCTGCACGGGATCATCAAGCTGCAGGAGAAGATCGGCAAGGAAGACATCCAGGAGAAGTGGAGTGGCAAGCTCACGCAACCCGCTCTCACCAGCTGAGATCGGCGACCGCCTCCGGGCCCAGTTCGGCGACGACATCCTCGAGACGGAGGACGTGCACGGGCACGCCGTCGTCAAAACCGCTTCCGGTCGCTACCAGGAGATCGCGCGATTCCTGAGGGACGAGCCGGAGCTCGGCTTCGATTTCTTCGACTTTCTGTCCGGGGTCGATCTCACGCCCAAAGGGGGCGGGTTCCAAGTCGTGACGCACCTGTACTCGACGTCCCACAACCACCACGTGCGCCTGAAGGTCGACTGCGACGCCGGGCAGCCCCGTTGCCCGACGCTGTCGGACGTGTGGCCGGGGGCGAACTGGCACGAGCGAGAGGCCGCCGAGCTGTTCGGCGTCGTGTTCGACGGCCATCCCCACCTGGTGAAGCTGCTCCTCCCCGAGCAGTTCGAAGGCCATCCCCTCAGGAAGGACTTCGCCCTCATGACCCGCGAGGCGAAGCCCTGGCCGGGAGCGGCCGAAGGGGAGGAGATCGAGGAGTGAGGGCCCGCCCGTGAGCCAGGCCTTGCTCGCGGCCGCCGGCGAGAGCTTCATCAACGACTGGTTCGACCAGTTCTGGGTGGTCCTGGCGCTGAAGGTGGTGTTCATCATGGGGGTCGCGCTGACGGCGCCGCTTGCCATCGGCTACGTGGAGCACAAGGTCCTGGCCCACATGCAGCACCGCCTGGGGCCGATGGAGGCCGGCCGGTTCCACGGGTGGGCCCAGCTCATCGCCGACGGTGTCAAGTTCGTCCAGAAAGAGGACATCGTCCCGTCGGCGGCGGACCGCTGGGTGTTCTCGCTCGCGCCGGCGGTCGTCCTGGTCCCCTACATCGCCCTGTTCGTGGTCATTCCTTTCTCGGCGTCGATCCTCGCCGAGAACCTGGACGTCGGGATCTTCTTCGTGCTAGCGATCACGGCCGTCTCGGTGATCGGCGTGTTGATGGCGGGGTGGGCCAGCGCCAACAAGTTCTCGCTGATCGGCGCGCTCCGGGCGGCCGCCCAGCTCATCGCGTACGAGCTTCCGATGATCCTGGCGGCCGTGGCGGTGGTCATGCAGGCGTCGGGGAACTCGGGATCGCACAGCCCCCTGTCGCTGGTTGGGATCAGCGAGGCTCAACAGCACTTCTGGTTCGTGTTCACCCAACCGCTGATGTTCCTCGTGTTCATGATCGCCGCCGTCGCCGAGCTGACCCGGCCGCCGTTCGACATGCCCATCGCGGACTCGGAAATCATCTTCGGGGCGTACACCGAGTACACCGGGCTGAAGTTCGCGTTCTTCCTGCTCTCCGAGTACGCCGGGATCGTGGCGTTCTCCGCCATCGCCAGCGTGCTGTTCCTCGGCTCGTATCAGCCGTTGCCCTATCTCGGCTTCATCCCCGGCTTCTTCTGGTTGAACGCGAAGATGGGCGGGCTGGCGTTCTTCATCATCTGGCTCCGGGCAACGTACCCGCGGCTTCGTGAGGACCAGCTACAGCGGTTCGCCTGGGTCGTGCTGATCCCGGTCGCTCTGGTCGACATCCTCGTGACGGCGACGATCAAGGTGGCGGTGTAGATGGGGATTCGGACCGACCAGGAAGTCGGCCCCGGCGCGGCACAGCCGAACGGTCGCAGGCGAGGCCTGCCCGGGATCGGGCTGATCAAGGGCCTGGGGGTCACGCTGAAGCACATGCTTCAGCGATCCATCACGCAGGAGTACCCGCACGAGAAGCCCGACCTCCCCCCGCGGACCCGGGGCGTGATCGCGCTGAAGCAGGAGAACTGCACCGTCTGCTGGAAGTGCTCCCGGGAATGTCCGGACTGGTGCATCTACATCGAATCCCACAAGGAGACCCACCCCCCGGCGTCCGGGGGGAGGGCCCGATCGGTGAAAGTGCTGGACCGGTTCGCCATCGACTACGCCCTGTGCATGTACTGCGGAATCTGCGTCGAGGTCTGCCCGTTCGACGCGTTGTTCTGGAGCCCGGAGTTCGAGTACGCCGAGTACGACATCTTCCAGATGACCCACGAGAAGGACCGCCTCGAGGAGTGGACGTACCGGGTGCTCCCGCCCCCCGAGCTCGAGGTGGGCGCCGAGCCCCCCGAGGAGACCGAGGAGGCGCCGCCGATCGAGACCGGCGGTGGGGAGCCGGTCGCGGCCCGACCGCCGTCGGCCGATCAGATCGCGGCGTCCGGTGCGCAACCGCCGCAGGCCGGCGGGGGGCCGCCCCGCGGATCGGCCGAACCCACGTCACCGGCCACGGGACAGGCCCCGGCTGCCGATGCCGCCGGGACGGCGGCGCCGAGCGCGCCCGCGGAGACGGCGGCCTCCGCCGTTCAATCCGGCGCGACGACGGCGGTCCCGGCCGAGGCGCCCCACCCGGAACGACCAGCGGCGGATGCGGCGGCGGCCCCGGGCCCGGCCACCCCGGCCGCACCCGCGCCGGGAGCGCCGGCGGCGCGTCCGACGCCCGAGCACGTGGAGCCGGATCAGGAGACATACGACCGGGTGCTGGCGGAGGAGCTGGCGAAGGGCACGGACCGCCGAGTCGCGGAGGGGCGGGCGAAGGCATCGGCGGTCCGCGTGGCCCGGAAGAAGGCGGCCGGGGGATGACCGAACCGTGACCGTCCAGGAGATCGCCTTCGTCATCATCGGCGGGATCGGATCGCTGGCGGCGTTCCGGCTCGTCACGAGCAAAAACGTCATTCACGCCGCGCTCTACCTGGTGGTCGCCCTCGCGATGGTCGGGGCGGTCTACCTGCTGGTTGCGGCGGAGTTCCTCGCGTGGGTCCAGGTGCTGATCTACGTCGGCGCGATCGTCGTGCTGCTGCTGTTCAGCCTCATGCTGACGCGCGCGCCGATCGGGCGGGAGACGCTCGACAACCAGCAGCGCGGGCTGGCGGCGATCGTGAGCGCCGGCATCCTCGCCGGCCTGGTCTTCCTGCTCCAGGACACCTTCGCGGGAGACGAGGTCCGACTGACCCCCGTTCGGACCTCGGACGTCGGCGTATCCATCTTTCGAGACTTCGTGATGCCGTTCGAGGTGGTGTCCGTCCTGCTGCTCGCCGCGCTGGTCGGTGCGGTGGTGCTGGCGCGGAAGGACGAAGCGCCGGCATCTCCTCCCGAGCGCCGCGCTCCCATCATCCGCGAGGGGACCCGGTGATCGCCGAGGCCACCATTCGTCTGCCGTTCCTCCTGTTCTTCGGGGCGGTCCTGTTCGCGTGCGGGATCTACGGCGTGCTGGCGGGCCGCAACGCGGTGCTCGTCCTCATGTCGATCGAGCTCATGTTGAACGCGGTGAACGTGAACCTCGTGGCCTTCTCCACCTTTCTGCGACAGCTGACGGGCCAGGTGTTCGCCCTGTTCGTGATCACGGTCGCCGCTGCGGAGGTGGGGATCGGCCTCGCCATCGTGATCCTGATCTATCGCAACCGCGAGACCATCAACGTCGACGAGGTCAACCTCCTGAAATGGTGATCGCGCCGAACGAAGCGGGCGCCCCGTGATCCGCTACGCGTGGCTCGTCCCCGCCCTCCCGGCCATCGCCTTCTTCGTGATCCTGTTCCTGGGCAAGCGCTCTCCGGGGAAGGGCGCTCCGATCGGGATCGTCGCGGTCGGGGCGAGCTTCGTGATGTCCATCGCCATCCTGTTCCACTTCGTCGGCGGCGGCGAGCCGGTCGGCGCGAGCATCTCGTACTTCGAGGCCGGGTTCCTCCATCTCGAGATCGGCCAGTACGTGGATGGCCTGACCGCGGTGATGTTCGTGGTGGTCACCACGGTGTCGCTGCTCGTGCAGATCTACTCGACGGCGTACATGCACGGCGACCGGCGCTACACGTTCTTCTTCGCCGCGCTGTCGATCTTCACCGCCGCCATGCTGGACGTCGTCATCGCCGACAACCTGTTCCAGCTGCTCGTCGGGTGGGAGGTCATGGGCGTGTGCTCCTACCTGCTGATCGGTCACTGGTGGGAGGAGAAGGAGAACTCGAACGCCGCGATCAAGGCGTTCATCACCACCCGAACGGGCGACGTGGCTTTCCTGTTCGGCATCTTCGCCATCACGATCGCCGCCGGAACCTCGAACATCCAGGAGATCGGCGAGCTGGCCGAGCACGGAGAGATCGCCGCCGGCATGTTGACGGTCTCGGCGTTGCTACTGTTCGGCGGGGCCATCGGGAAGTCGGCGCAGGTTCCGCTCCACGTCTGGCTACCGGACGCCATGGCCGGCCCGACTCCGGTTTCGGCATTGATCCACGCGGCGACGATGGTGGCCGCCGGCGTGTACCTGGTCGGCCGCATGTTCGCCGTGTTCGCGCCGTCAGGCCAGGCCCTCGCCTTCGTCGGCACCATCGCGTCGATCACCATGCTGATCGCCGCCCTGCTGGCGATGATCCAGGACGACATCAAGCGGGTCCTGGCGTACTCGACGGTGTCGCAGCTCGCGTACATGGTCGCGGCGCTCGGTCTGGGTGAGGAGGGATACACGCCGGGCTTGTTCCATCTGTTCACGCATGCCTTCTTCAAGGCCCTGCTGTTCCTCGGGGCCGGATCGGTCATCCATGCCGTCCACACCAACAACATGAGCGAGATGGGCGGCCTCAAGCGATTCATGCCGGTCACGTTCTGGACGTTCCTGATCGGGTCGGCCGCCCTGAGCGGGATCTTCCCGCTGGCGGGCTTCTGGTCGAAGGACGAGATCATCTCGACGGCGTGGGCCACCGGGCACTATGCCATCTGGGCCGCCGCCCTGGCGACGGCGATCCTGACCGCGTTCTACATGAGCCGAGCGGTGTTGCTCACCTTCTTCGGCGAGTACCGCGGCCACGGCGAGCACGCTGCTCACCCGCACGAGTCCCCGCCGGCGATGGCGATCCCCCTCGTCGTCCTGGCCGCCGGATCGGTCGTGGTGGGGTTCCTGAACGCGTCGGCCTTCAACGTCCACCTGTTCGCGGAATGGGTCCACTTCGGACCGGAGCCACACATCGAGACCTTCAACTACGGCTTCGCGGCGGTCTCGCTCCTGGGTGCGGGCGCCGGGATCCTGGTCGGGTATCGCCTGTACCGCGGTTGGCGCGAACGCGACCCGCTTCGCGGTCTGGGGAGGGCGTACACGCTGCTGGAACGAAAGTACTTCCTCGACGACATCTACATCCGGGGGGTGGTCCGCCCGATCCAGTACCCGGTGGCGCGAGGCGTGTACTGGACGAACCAGAACATCCTGGACGGCGCGGTGAACGCCGCCGCATGGCTGACGCGCAAGGCCGCCGGTACGGTGAACGTGATCGACCGCCGGGTCGTGGACGGCGCGGTGAACGGAGCCGGATCGGCCACGCGAGTGTTCGGGGGGTTCCTTCGATTCGTGCAGTCCGGGAACGTCCAGTCCTACGCCGTGCTGCTATTCGTCGGCACGGCCTTTCTGGCGATCGCCATCACCCGGGGGTTCGCGGCGCTGATCGTCGCGGCCGGGCTCGTCGTGATCGCGGTGGCGTGGGCCGTCTTCCGTGTGAGGAGAGGTGAGGAGCGTCTATGAGCGGTTGGGAGAAATGGGCGATCTCGCTGGCGGTGTTCCTGCCGACCGCCGGGGCGTTGGTGATCGCGCTGATGCCCTCGCGGGCCGATCGGCTGATCCGGGCCCTCGGACTCGTCTTCACGGGCGCGGCGCTCGTCGTCGGCATCCTCATGCTGTTCGGCTTCGACTACGGAGCGCGGGACGGCTTGCAGTTCGAGGTGAACGCGAACTGGATCTCCACCATCCGCGCGCGCTACCACGTCGGGATCGACGGGATCAGCCTTCCCCTGTTCGCGTTGACGCTCCTCCTGTCGTTCCTGTGCGCCCTGTACACGTGGCGGAACCTGCCCGAGCCGGGCCGGCCGAAAGCGTTCCTGGCGCTGATGATGCTGCTCGAGACCGGGATGGCCGGGACGTTCATCGCCTTCGACCTGATCCTGTTCTTCGTGTTCTGGGAGCT
>JBHELE010000319.1:0-9257 GCA_046263235.1 Actinomycetota bacterium | reverse complement strand
CCCGGCGCGGCGGAGCGCTTCGCGCAGGCCGCGGATCCCGTCAAGGTCGAGATCCTCACGCCCGTCCATCCATTCGAGCAGGAATAGGCGGGGAGGCGGCACGGACGCGACGCAACACGCGGTCCGTCGTTTCGCCGTCCGGGTCGCGGCGACGAGCCTGGCCGTGGGGACGTTCGTGGCGTTCATGGCAGCGAGAGCGGCGGGGGGTCAGTGCGGCGCGGTGGAGGTCGACCACGTCCGCACGGCGTCGGATCCGATCTGCGGTCAGCTCGTCAGGACGCTCTCGACTCGGGTCGGGTTGGCCTCGGCGGTGGCCACGACGATCATCCTGCTGACCATGGCGGGCTTAGCCAAGCTCGCCGCGACTCGTCCCGCGTGGGCCCCACCGCGGTCCCGGCGTTCCTGATCGCGGACCTGCGGACGTGACCGCTGCCGATTTTGGCGGTGTGCCGAAACTTGGAAGAATGAGCGCGCGCACCACGCCGTTCGAAGGGAGGGCTCGGCCGCGGACCTGGGATACGACAAGCCGCTGTACATCCTGGCCTTCGATCACCGGGGATCGTTTCAGAAGAAGATGCTCGGCATCGCCGGTGCCCCCAGCCCCGAGGAAATCCAGAAGATCTCCGACGCCAAACTGGTGATCTTCGAGGGGTTCCGGGAGGCCATCGACCAGGGCGCGCCCAGGGACGCCGCCGGGATCCTCGTCGACGAGCAATTCGGCGGTGACATCGCCCGGCAGGCGAGCGACGAGGGGTTCGTGTTCGCCATGCCGGTCGAAAAGAGCGGTCAGGACGAGTTCGACTTCGAGTACGGCCCCGACTTTGGCGCGCACATCGAGGACTTCGACCCGACCTTCGCGAAGGTCCTGGTCCGGTACAACCCCGCGGGCGATGCGGGGATGAACGAGCGGCAGACGGCCCGGCTGAAGGAGCTCGGCGAGTGGCTCCACTCCAACGGGCGCAGGTTCCTCTTCGAGCTGCTGGTTCCCGCGGAGCCCTCGCAGCTGGAGCAGGTCGGCGGCGACGAGGACCGGTATGACAGGGAGATTCGGCCCGCCCTCATGGTCGACACCATACGGGCCCTGCAGGAGGCGGGCGTCGAGCCCGACATCTGGAAGATCGAGGGGATCGACAACAGCGCCGACTGTCATCGAATCTCGGACCAGGTTCGGTCCGGCGGCCGCGACAAGGTGGCCTGCGTGGTCCTGGGGCGGGGCGCGAACGAGGAGGCCGTGATCCACTGGCTGCAGCAGGGTGCGAGCGTCCCCGGATACATCGGGTTCGCCATCGGTCGGACGATCTGGTGGGACGCCCTGAAGGCATACCTGGGCGGGGAGACGGACCGGCCCGCCGCGGCCAAGCAGATCGCCCAAAACTACCTGCGCATGATCGACGTGTACCGCTCCGCTTCCTGATTCGAAAGGAGACGCATGGCCGTCATCAAGACGATCGACCTCGTCGGCGTGTCGAGCGAATCATGGCGGGACGCGGCCGCCCAAGCCCTGGCCGAGGCCGGGAAGACACTCCGGGGGATCGAGGGGATGGACATCCTCGAGACGAGCGCGGTGGTCGAGGGCGATCAGATCAAGGAGTACCAGACGCACGTTCGCATCCGGTTCCGGATCGAGCGGTAGCCCCCGAGCTGACCGAACCGAGGGGCTCGGGCGAAGCTAGTCCTCGAGCTCTCCGCTCCGGACGGCGTCCCTGAAGCGCGCCACGGAATCCGCGGCGCGTTCGGCCTTCGACCTTCGCGGCGACGGAGGAAGGTTCGGTTCGACGCTCCCGTCACCCAGGTCCCGGACGTGCGGCGGCACGAGCGTATCCGTCGCACGGCGGGCCTTCCGTCGCTGCAGCCACCCACCGATGGCCAGGATCCAGCCAACGGGGTTGAGCAGGTTCGAGAACACGACCATCCCAGTGTAGCCCTGACCGGCGGTTTCCCGAGCTCTGTCGAGGCGGCGTTGGGCGACCGATAGAATCTCGCCGTGCCAGCCACCATTCTGGTCGGAACCCAGTGGGGGGACGAGGGCAAGGGGAAGGCGACCGACCTCTTGGCTGGCGACACGGACTTCGTGGTCCGCTATCAGGGTGGCAACAATGCCGGCCATACCGTTCTGGCCGGCGGGCGAGCCCTGAAGCTGCACCTGATCCCCTCCGGGATCCTGTACCCGCACGTCACCCCGGTGATCGCCGACGGCGTGGTGGTCGATCCGAAGGTCCTGCTCGGCGAGATGGACACGCTGGCCGGCCTGGGGATCGACACCGGACGACTGGCCATCTCCGGCAACGCTCACCTGATCATGCCGTACCACCGGGAGCTCGACCGCGTCACCGAGCGCTATCTCGGCAAGCATGCCCTGGGCACGACACGAAGGGGGATCGGGCCGGCCTACGCCGACAAGGCGATGCGGATCGGCCTGCGAGTCCAGGACCTGACCGACCCCGGCATCTTTCGCCAGAAGCTGGACGTCGCGATCAAGGAGAAGAACCAGGTCCTGTCCCGCGTCTACAACCGTCTGCCCCTCGACCCGGCGCAGATCGCCGACGAGTACCTGGCGATCGGGGAGCGCCTCGCTCCCCACCTCGCCGACACGAGCGCTTTGCTGTACCAGGCCCTCCGCGAGGGAAAGCGGGTGCTGCTGGAGGGCGCCCAGGGGACGCTCCTCGACCTCGACCACGGCACGTATCCGTTCGTCACCTCCTCCAACCCGATCGCCGGGGGAGCCCTGGCCGGCAGCGGCCTGGGACCGAAGGAGATCGATCGGGTCATCGGCGTGACCAAGGCCTACGTGACGCGGGTGGGATCGGGCCCGTTCCCGACCGAGGACACCGGCGCGGCGGGGGCGGAGATGCGGGAACGAGGCGTGGAGTTCGGAACCACCACGGGGCGGCCCCGGCGGTGTGGCTGGTTCGACGCCGTCCTGCTTCGCTACGCGGCTCGGGTGAACGGGCTCACGGAGCTGTTCGTGACCAAGCTCGACGTGCTGTCCGGTCTACCGGCGCTGAAGATCTGCACCGCGTACCGATACGAGGATCGTCTGTACGAGGACTTCCCGCCGCACCAAACGATCTTCCACAAGGCCGAGCCGGTCTACGAGGAGGTCGAGGGATGGGGCGATGACCTCGAGGGCGTTCGCATGCTGGACGCCCTCCCCGGCGCGGCCATCAAGTACGTTCGCAGGATCGGCGAGCTGGCGGGGGTGCCCGTTCGAAACGTCTCCGTCGGCCCGGATCGCGAGCAGACCCTGTCGGTGAACGAATGAGGATCGTGCGATGAGGGTCCTCGTCGTCGGGGGAGGCGGCCGCGAACACGCTCTGTGCTGGGCTCTCGCCCAGAACCCGGTGATCGACCGGTTGTACGCCTCGCCGGGGAACGCAGGCATCGCGTCCCTCGCCTCGTGTGTCCCCATCGCCGCGGACGCCGTCGATCGCCTGGTGAACCTGGCCGAATCCGAGAGCATCGACCTCACGGTGGTGGGGCCGGAGGCCCCGCTGGTGGCCGGCCTCGCCGACGAGCTCGCCGATCGGGGGTTGCGCGTGTTCGGGCCTACCCGGGAGGCGGCCAGGATCGAGGGCTCGAAGGCGTGGGCGAAAGACCTGTGTCACCGTCACGGGATCCCGGCCGCCGGATCTCGGTCGTTCGGTGAGTTCGACGCCGCCGTCGAATACCTCGACGCGCTGGATCCGCCGTACGTCGTGAAGGCCGACGGCCTGGCCGCCGGCAAGGGCGTGACGGTCGCGCAGGACCGAGGCGCGGCGATCGAGGCGCTTCGCGATGCGCTGGTCGACCGGGTCCTCGGCGACGCCGGTTCGACGGTCGTCATCGAGGAGTACCTCGAGGGCCGAGAGGTCTCGGCCCTGGCCATCGTCGACGGCGCGACGGTCGTTCCGCTGGCGCTGGCCCAGGACTACAAGCGAGCGCTCGCCGGCGACCGTGGTCCGAACACGGGTGGGATGGGCGCGTACAGCCCGGTCCCCTTCGTGGACGAGGAGACAGAACGAGCCATCGTGAGCGACATCCTGCGCGCGACGGCGCTCGCCCTGGAGCGCGAAGGCGTTCGGTATCGAGGCGTCCTGTACGCCGGGTTGATGCTGACGGCGGACGGGCCGAAGGTCCTGGAGTTCAACTGCCGATTCGGCGACCCGGAGACACAGGTCCTCGTCCCAAGGCTCCGATCGAGCCTGGGCGAGGTGATGCTGGCCGCGGTGGAGGGAAACCTAGACGATTACCGGATGTCGTGGACACCGCAGGCTTGCGTCGGGGTCGTCATGGCGTCGGGCGGATATCCCGGGCCGTACCGATCGGGACGGCCGATAACGGGCCTAGCGGACGCCGCCGCGATCCCCGACGTTCACGTGTTCCACTCCGGGACGGCCATGGCGGAGGATAGAGTGGTGACCGCAGGCGGACGCGTACTGACCGTCACGGCGCTCGGGCCGACGCTCGAGGAGGCCAGAGCGAACGCGTACGACGCCTGCGCCCGAATTTCGTTCGACGGCATGCAGCTCCGCGACGACATCGCCGCGTCCGCGGCCGAGCGCGTGCACTAGGAGGAGGCAGGAATGAGCGACGAGGCCGCCGAAGCCGCGCAGGCAGCCGAGCGATGGCTGAACGAGGGGCCACCGGTCGTCGGTATCCTCTGTGGATCGGCCTCGGACCTCCCGGTCATGCAGCAGGCCACGGCGATCCTGGAACGCTTTCAGATCCCGTACGAGATCCAGGTCCTCTCCGCGCATCGCAATCCGGACCAGGTCGACGCGTACGCCCGCACCGCGGACGAGCGCGGTCTGGCGTGCGTGATCTGCGGGGCCGGCATGGCCAATCATCTGGCCGGCGCCGTGGCGGCCCGGACGGCGATCCCGGTCATCGGGGTGCCGCTGTCCGGCTCGAAGCTCTCCGGCGCCGACGCGTTGTACTCGACGGTACAGATGCCCAAGGGGGTTCCGGTGGCGACGGTCGCCATCGACGGCGCGGTCAACGCGGCCATCCTGGCCGCACAGATCCTGGCCGTCCGGGACGGCGAGGTGAAGCGGCGGGTATGGGAGTTCAAGGACAGCCTGGCGGAGGGATTTCGGCCGTGATCCCTCGATACACGCTGCCCGAGATGGCCGCGGTCTGGTCGGACGAGGCCAAGCTCGAGCACTGGCTTCGGATCGAGATCCTGGCCTGCGAGGGGTGGGCCCGGCTGGGCCACATCCCAGCGGCGGACATCGAAGCGATCAAGGCGAGGGCGGCGGTTCCGACCCCTGAGCGCGTCGCGGAGATAGAACGCGTCACCGACCACGACGTGGCCGCGTTCGTCCAGGCGGCCGCCGAGCCCGTGGGCGAGCCGGGCCGGTGGATCCACTTCGGGCTGACCTCGAGCGACCTCCTGGACACGGGATTGGCCCTGCAGCTCCGGGCCGCGGCCGATCTGTTGCTGCCGAAGCTGGAGACCCTGTTGGCCGTGGCCAAGGAGCGGGCCATCGAGCACCGCGACACGATCTGTGTGGGCCGAACGCACGGCATCCACGCCGAGCCGACGACCTTCGGGCACAAGCTCGCGCTGTGGGCGTTCGAGCTGGACCGGGACCGGGAGCGGCTGCGCCGCGCCCGTGACGCCGTCAGCGTGGGGAAGCTCTCCGGCGTGGTCGGGACGTACTCGCAGGTCGACCCCGCGGTCGAGGAGTTCGTGTGCGGTGAGCTCGGCCTTCGTCCGGCGGATGCGTCCAGCCAGGTCATCCAGCGCGACGTCCACGCCGAGTTCATGTGGGCGCTGGCGGCCACCGCCGCAACCATCGAGAAGATGGGACTGGAGATCCGCCACCTCGCCAGGACCGAGGTCTGGGAGGTCCAGGAGCCATTCAAGGAAGGCCAGAAGGGCTCCAGCGCGATGCCGCACAAGCGGAACCCGATCCTCTCGGAGCGGCTGTGCGGCCTGGCACGACTGGTCCGGGCGAACCTCCAGGCAGCCCTGGAGAACGTGGCGTTGTGGCACGAGCGCGACATCTCGCATTCCAGCGTCGAACGGGTGATCCTGCCGGACTCGTCGATCGCCCTCGAATACATGCTCCACCTGGCCGCGCGGCTCGTTGGCGGCTTGCTCGTCTTCCCGGAACGCATGCGGGAGAACCTGGATGCGACGCGCGGGTTGGTGTACTCGCAGCGCGTCCTGCTCGCCCTCATCGAGGAGGGCCTGTCCCGCGACGAGGCGTATGCGCTGGTGCAGCGCGCCGCGGCCGATGTGTGGGAGGAGGGCGTGTCCTTCTCCCGGGCCCTGGACCGCCACGCCGGCGGGAAGCTGTCGCGGGCCCAGCTGCAGGAGCTGTTCGACCCGGCGTGGTTCGTCCGAAACCTCGACGGGGTGTTTGCCAGGCTTGAGAAACTGGACGTGAACGCGAGCGAGCCCGCTCCTTCCCCCCGGGCCCGCGGGGAGGGATGACGATATGTCGTTGGCGGATCTGCACGCCCGGGGGAAGGTTCGGGACATCTACATGGCGGGCGACGACCTGGTGATGGTCGCCACCGACCGGATCTCGGCGTTCGACGTCATCTTGCCGGATCCCATTCCGAGCAAGGGTCAGGTCCTCACCGGATTGTCGCTGTACTGGTTCGGGCTGACCGAGCACATCATCGGCAACCACCTCATCACGGCCACCGTCGCGCAGTTCCCCGACCCATTCGCCGGCCGGCCCGCCGATCTGGCCGGACGGGCCATGCTCGTCCGCCGAGCCGACATGGTTCCGATCGAGTGCGTGGCGCGTGGCTACCTGTCCGGATCCGGTTGGAAGGAATACCGCCGGAGCGGGAGCGTCTGCGGTATCGACCTCCCGGACGGCCTGGTGGAGTCCGAACGTCTGCCCGAGCCGATCTTCACGCCGGCGACGAAGGAAAGCACGGGCCACGACATCAACATCTCGTTCGAGGAGACGGCGGATCGGGTCGGCCGCGGGCTCGCCGAACGGTTGAAGGAAGCGACGCTGTCGGTGTACGAGTTCGCCGCGGCCCACGCCGGGGAACGCGGCATCATCTTGGCCGACACGAAGTTCGAGTTCGGCTTCGCCGACGGAGACCTCATCCTGTGCGACGAGGTGCTGACGCCGGACTCGTCGCGGTTCTGGCCCGCGGACCTCTACGAGCCGGGCCAGGCGCAGCCCTCGTTCGACAAGCAGTACGTGCGGGACTGGCTCGACCAGAGCGGATGGGACCATGAGCCTCCGCCCCCGAACCTGCCAGCCGAGGTCGTGGGGCAGACGGCGTCGCGGTATCGCGAGGCCTACGAACGGATCACGGGGGAACCCTTCGACGAGTACCTCGCGCGGATGGGCGCGACCGGGTGAGGTTCACGGTCGAGCTCGTGGTCTCGCTCAAGGAGGGATTGCTCGATCCTCAGGGTAAGGCCGTCGAGGGGGCGCTCCCCGCGCTCGGGTGGGACAACGTGGAGCACGTCGGCGTCGGCAAGTACATTCGCTACGTGATCGACGCACGTGACGCGGAGGCCGCCATCGAACAGACGAACCAGATAGCCCGGCGGTTTCTGTCGAATCCCGTGATCGAGGACTTCCGCGTGGTGGGCGTGAGCGAAGCCTCGGAGCTGGTGCGCGAGGAGCGGCCATGACGCCTCGAATCGGCGTCATCACGTTTCCCGGATCATTGGACGACCGCGACGCCCTCCGCGCCGTGCGCTTCCTCGGGGGCGAGGCGGTAGCGCTCTGGCACTGGGACCGCGACCTCCGCCGCTCGGATGCGGTCATCCTCCCCGGCGGGTTCTCGTACGGCGACTACCTCCGAACCGGGGCGATCGCCCGGTTCGCTCCGGTCATGGACGCCGTCCGGGAGTTCGCCGAGGCGGGCGGGCCGGTGCTGGGCATCTGCAATGGTTTCCAGATCCTGTGCGAGGCGGGCCTCCTGCCCGGTGCGCTCATTCGCAATCAGGGGCTCTCGTTCATCTGTCGCTGGGTGAACCTGTTGCCGGTCGACGGCGCGTTCGGCCAATCGGCCCCGGGGCCGGAGGTCCTGCAGATGCCCATCAAGCACGGTGAGGGACAGTTCGTCGCGGATCCGGACACGCTGGCCGGGATCGAAGCCGAGGGTTTGGTCGTGCTGCGGTACTGCTCTCCCAGCGGCGAGATCGACGAGGCGTTCAACCCGAACGGGTCCACGGCGGCGATCGCCGGGATTCGCAACCGGGCCGGGAACGTGATCGGCCTGATGCCCCATCCCGAGCACGCCGTCGATCCGGACCTCGGACCGACCGGCGGCCAGGCCGTCTTCGAATGGCTGATGGCCCGGGCGGGCGCTCGGGTCGGCGTCACCGCATGACGGACGAGCCCCTTCATCGGGCCCTGGGGCTCACCGACGACGAGTTCGAACGGATCCGGGAGCGCCTGGGGCGCGAACCCAACCGACCCGAGCTGGCGATGTATGCCGCGATGTGGTCGGAGCACTGCTCCTACAAGTCCTCCAAGCGACACCTTCGAGGATTGCCGACCGACGGCCCTCAGATCCTGGTCGGGCCGGGGGAGGACGCCGGCGTGGTCGACCTCGGCGACGGCATGGCGTGCGTGTTCAAGATGGAATCGCATTCACATCCCAGCGCCATCGAGCCGTTCCAGGGCGCGGCCACAGGGGTGGGGGGGATCGTCCGAGACGTGCTCTCCATGGGTGCCCGGCCGGTGGCGCTGCTCGACCCGCTTCGGTTCGGTCCGCTCGCCGATCCTCGGAACCGCTACCTGATGTCCGGGGTCGTGGCGGGGATCGGGCAGTACGGCAACTCGATCGGGGTTCCCACCGTCGGGGGCGAGGTGAAATTCGCCGACTGCCACACGGCGAACCCGACGGTCAACGTCATGTGCGTCGGGTTGGCCCCGGCGGACCGGCTCCTCCGCGGAAAGCCGGGCGACGAGGGCGATGTCCTCCTCCTGATCGGGGCCGGCACCGGCCGCGACGGGATCGGCGGCGTTTCGGTGCTGGCGTCTCGAACGCTCGACGACCAGGCTCACGCCGCGCGCCCGAGCGTCCAGATCGGCGACCCGTTCTCCGAGAAGCTGCTGATCGAGGCGTGCCTGGAATTGGCCGGCGCCGGGTTGCTGAAGGGCTTGCAGGACCTCGGCGGGGCGGGGCTGACGTGCGCGGTGTCCGAATCCGCGGCCCGGGCCGGTTTGGGCGCCGAGCTCGACCTCGACGCCGTCCACCTGCGCGAGCCCGGCATGGAGCCGTTCGAGATCCTGACGTCCGAATCGCAGGAACGGATGCTGGCGATCGTCGCGCCGGACCGG
>JBHELE010000318.1:0-4022 GCA_046263235.1 Actinomycetota bacterium | reverse complement strand
CGCGACGATGTACGGGAGCAGCGCTCGGTCGTCGAACGGCCCGCCCATGGCGAACGGATTGACCACGCCGGCGGCGAACGCGATCAACGCGAGCGCCTGCGAGTCATGCCGAAGGGCCAGCCAGGCACACAGCACGGCCACGCCACACAGCAGGGCCAGCCCGGCGGGGACGGGCACGTACCCGTACAGGCGGGAGGCAGCCCACACGGCGAGATACAGCAGTCCCACACCGCCGCCGGCCATGGCTTGGGCCGGGGCCGTCCATCCGCGCGTCCGGAGACGGTCGGCGGCGACGATGGCCCCCGCGCCCGCGGCCACCGCAGCGCCGAGACGAGCGGCCGGCCCGATCCAGCCGCGCTGGACCGCGTAGGCGAAGGCGAACCCGGCGCCCAGAACCACCGCCATCGCCCCGACCCGCGGAAACCACGTCCCGACGACCTGGTCCTCGACGTCCGGCGCGGTCGAACCGAGCCCCGGTCGCTCCACCGGGAGCGGGGCGGCCGGCGAGGCCGGTCGGAACGGAGCAGGCGGCGGGGGCGGCAACGAAGACAGATCGGGACGCCCCACCGAGGGCGGCAACGATTGGGCCGGCCGCGCGGACATGGCCGCGCGAAGGTCGGCGACGTGTTGCTCCAGGCGGGCCACCCGGACCAGCAGATCCTCAGGCGAGCTCATTCGAATGCCTCCTTTCCGGGCCGCACGTACCAGGCTCTCTCATGCGGATCACCTCCGAGGCCATCGTCGACCCGACCGGGGCCCGTGAACATCGGGACTGCGCCTCATTCGGCCGGCGGAAGTACCCAAACTCGCCTGGGTAGGTTCGGAATCGAAAACCGGCGCCCGGTTCTATTCGGGCGTGCGGTCGAGCCCCCGCTCGATGGCGTAGCGCATCAGCTCGTACCGGCGCCGAAGCTGCAGCTTGGTGAGGATGTTCTGCACGTGGTTCTGGACGGTCTTGATCGAGATGAACAACTGCTCGGCGATCTCGCGGTAGGTGTAGCCCTTCGCCACCAGGCGAAGAACCTCGTTCTCCCGGCGGCTCAGGCCGGGCTCGGACGAATCCCGTCCGGCCAGGCGGCGGAACTCGTCCAGGACCAGCCCGGCCAGCGACGGCGTGAACACCGGCTCTCCAACCGCCACGCGCCGGATGGCGTCCGCCACCTCGGACGCCGTGGCGCTCTTCAGCAAGTAGCCCCTCGCCCCCGCCTTGATCGCCTCCAGCACGTCCGCTTCCTCTCCGGACGCCGAGAGCACCAGGACCCGTACGTGTGGGAGGCCTTCGGTGATCTGCCGTGTCGCCTCGACACCGGAGACGGTCGGGAGCTTCAGGTCCATCACGACGACGTCCGGCATGCTTTCGTGCGCTCGCTCGATGGCCTCTCCCCCGTCCTGGGCCTCCGCGACCACCTCCGCGATCCCGGTTCGCTCCAGGTCCGCCCGCACGCCGTCTCGCCACACGGGATGGTCATCGACCACCATCACCCGAAGGGGCTCGTGTCGCGAGCGACCCATCTCCTCAGTCATCCGAGGTTCGCATCGGGATTCGGAACTCGATCTCGGTTCCATGCTCGGGCCGACTCTGCACGGTCATGTGTCCGCCCAGATCCTCCACCCGCCCCTTCATGCTGAGCAGGATGCCAACCTTCTCCTGTGCCCGCAGGCGGGCCTCGTCGTACTGGAACCCCCTCCCGTCGTCGCGAACCGACACGCTCACCCACCCGTCTTCGGTCTCGGCGAACACCGACACGCGAGATGCCGCGGCGTGTTCGACCACGTTGACGAGGGCCTGCCGCACGGCCGCGGCGACCTCCTCCACGTCGGCGGCGGGGAGCCAGATGGAGCCGACGGTGGAGACGGTCACCTCCGGTCCGTGAATCTCGGCCGCCATCGACTCCAGGCGCGCTCGAAGCGACGAGGTCCCGGACGGGCCGCGGTCCGGCTCGCGAAGGATCAGGGAACGAAGGGCCGCCTCCTGACGACCCGCCACCTCGGAGAGATGTCGAAGCTCCTCGGCCGGAACCATTTTCGTCTCCCCCAACTCCCGCCCTCGCTTGTGGATCAGCGCCAACGCCTGCAGCACCGAGTCGTGGATGGCCCGGGCCAGCGCGTCGCGCTCCGCCAGGCGGGCCGACCGCTCTCGCTCTCGCATCGCCTCGTCGGTCGCCAGCCGCACCTGCTCGGAGGACCGTCGCAACAGCCGCGACACCACCCCCGCGGCGACAGCTGCCAGCACGAAGTTGACCGCTCCGTTCGCCAGGCTCTGGAGCTGACCCGCGTCGAGCTCGCCGAACGAGACGCCGTTGATCGGACGGCTCAGGGCGCCCGCCACGCCGAGCACGACCGACGCCGCCAGGCCACGCCACGGGCCCCACGCCGCTCCCCACGCCAGCGCGGTCGACACGGGATAGGCCGTGGCGAAGAACAGCCGGCCGGTCACCACCTCGCCGAGCCTCACGACATACCCGGAGGCCAGTATCAGCCCGACCGAGAGCGCCAGATCGACGCAGAGCACCAACGGTTCGTCCCAGGCTCGCGAGACCGAGAGCCACACTGTGAAGAGCCCCGCCGCCCCCACGAACACCCAGGCCGCGACGGGATGGCGGAACGGCTCGCTGGCCGTGAGGTTGAGGACCGTCATCCAGCCGAAGGAGGCCCACCGGAACACCAGTACCCCTGCCGAGAGGGTCCGCCGAACGCGTTCGGCCTCGGAGACCACGAGCGGATACTGCCACGGCGGGCGCCGCCGGTAGCGGGCCAGACCAGCTGATGTACCAACCGACAGACCGGACGTTCGGAAGGAATTGCGCCCACCGGGTTCGATTTCCTCCGAACGTCGCTTCGATAGACGGCGAAAGTAGAATGTGTTCTAATTTTCGGAACGACGCCGACCCCGCGTCTGCTCGGGGCTGCCAGACCACCTGTCGGAGGACCCGGTGAGCGAGACGGAACCACACCTGCTCGTCGAGCGCGACGGCCACGTCGTCACGCTCACCATGAACCGTCCCCAGTCCCGGAACGCGCTCTCCGCCGAGATGCTCGGACGCCTGGTGGAGGCATGGGAGCTCATCAACTCCGACGCGGAGATCCGGGTGGCCATCCTCACGGGCGCCGGCGGAACGTTCTGCGCGGGCGCGGACCTCAAGGCCATGACCGCCGGCTACGACGACGAATGGGGACAACGGCTGCAGGCCGACCCCATGCTGGCCTGGAAGGGCCTGCTCCGAAACCTTCGAGTGACGAAGCCGTTGATCGCGGCCGTGGAGGGATACTGCGTCGCCGGCGGCACGGAGATCCTGCAGTCGACCGACGTGCGCATCGCCGCCGAGACGGCCCAGTTCGGGATCACGGAGGTCACCCGGGGCCTGTTTCCCATGGGCGGGTCGACCGTTCGGCTTCGCCGGCAGGTCCCGTACGCGAAGGCCATGGAGATGCTCCTCACCGGGCAGAAGTACACGGCCCAGGAAGCTCTGGAGTTCGGTCTGATCAGTCGCGTGGTTCCGGACGGGCAGGCCCTGGACGTCGCGCGCAAGGTCGCCGAGCAGATCGCTGCCAACGGGCCGTTGGCCGTGCAGGCCGTGAAGCGAAGCGTGCAGGAGACCGAAGGACTGCCGGAGGTCGAGGCGCTGAACGTGGAGTTCAACATCGGGTGGCCGGTGTTCGCCACGGAGGACGCCCGCGAAGGCCCCAAGGCGTTCGCGGAGAAGCGCCCGCCGAACTTCAGGGGCCGCTGACCCGGATGGTCGACGAGTTCACCACCGGCGAGCCGTTCATCCCCCTGGACAAGGAGGAGGACGAGCTGGGGCGTCTGGCGGACGCTCTGCGAACCCTCATCGAATACTCGGCGACCCTCGAGGCCCCCCCGGACGAGCTGCACCGCGACGTCACGGCCCTGGAGGACCTGGCCGAACGGCTTGCTCCTTACACCGACCACGGGCCCTACCGGATCCGGTCGCGGAAGGACCTCAAGCGGCACTGGGACCGAAACCCATTGGTGGGTCGATTGAACCCCCTCGCTCCTCCGG
>JBHELE010000317.1:0-4260 GCA_046263235.1 Actinomycetota bacterium | reverse complement strand
CCCGCGCCACTGCCCGTCCGGATCAGTGAGCCGTGGCGGGCCACGACGTCGGGCGGGAGCACCGGCCGTCCCAAGCTCATCGTCGGGATCCCCCCGGCCGTCATCTCCGACCTCCACCATCCCGACTACCTGTTGCCGGTGGGCGGCACCGTGCTCATTCCCGGCCCCCTGTTTCACGGCGGACCGTTCCTGATCGGCGTCACGTCACTGTTCCACGGAAACCACCTGATTCTCGAGGAGCGGTTCGACGCCGCCGCGACGCTCGACCTCATCGAACGGCACCGGGCGCAGTACCTCCTGCTCGTCCCGACGATGATGCATCGGATCTGGCGTCTCCCCGCCGCCCAGCGCGATGTGGACCTGTCGTCGCTCACCACCGTCCTGCACCTGGCCTCGGCGTGCCCGGTCTGGCTGAAGGAGGCCTGGTTGGGTTGGCTCGGGCCGGAGCGGCTCTTCGAGCTGTACGGCGCGGCGGACGCCCCGAACCGCACGATCATCAGCGGTGCGGAGTGGCTCGCCCACCCCGGTTCCGTCGGTCGCACCCGGCCCGGCGAGTTCGAGATCACCGACGCCGACGGCCGACCGCTCCCCGCCGGCGAGATCGGCGAGATCTGGATGCGCCCCCCGCCGGGACAACCCGCCCGCTCCTACCTGGTCGGCGCCGAGCCTCGGGTACGGGAGGGCTGGACATCGGTCGGCGACCTCGGCTGGATCGACGCCGACGGCTACCTGTTCGTCGCTGACCGCCGCACCGACATGATCGTCACCGGCGGGGAGAACGTCTTCCCCGCCGAGGTGGAGGCGGCCCTCGAGGCGCACCCCGGTGTCCGGTCGTGCGCCGTCGTCGGCCTGCCCGACGACGAGCTCGGCCGGCGGGTCCACGCCGTGGTCGAGGTCGACGACGGCGTGACCGAAGCGGCGCTGCGCGCCCACATGGCCGAGCAGCTCGTCCCGTACAAGCATCCCCGCTCCTACCAGCTGGTGGACCACCCTGTCCGCGACGACGCCGGCAAGGTCCGCAAGGCGCTGCTGGTGAACGAGTGACCTCGCAGGACGGGGCGATTTCGCTTGACGAGTTCCGGCAGGCTGTCGACCTCCAGGTTCGCTGCGCTCGCGCCGTCGATTCCCGAGATTGGCGGACGTTCGAAGACTGTTTCACTGCCGATGCCACGACTCGGCTTCCGAGAACCGGCGCCCACACGGATCGCGCCGCAATGTCGACTGCAGTGAGGCAGGTTGTGAGCCGACTGAGCCGGACCCAGCACTTTCTCAGTAACCATTCCGTCGAGCGGCGGGACGCAGGCGGACTCATGATTCGCAGCTACGTCATGAGCCAGCACGTGCGCGCTGTCGACGGCACGGAAAAGACCTTCCTGTTCGGCGGCCAGTACACCGACATTCTCGAGCGGCGGGACGGCGACTGGAGAATCCGACATCGGGACCTGGAGATCTTCTGGGTCCAGGGCGATCCAACGATTCTGGATTAGCCGCGCGGTGCTCGAGGCGGACGGAGGACCTTCGATGGAGTTCGATCCGTACTCGGATGATTATTGGAACGGTGCCTACACCACCTATCGATGGCTGCGGGACGAGGCACCGGTGTATCGCAGCGAACGCCGCGACTTCTGGGCGCTGTCGCGTTATGACGACGTTCACGCCGGGCTGCTCAACTACACGACGTTCTCCAGCGCCCAGGGCGTCATGCTCGACCAGCTGAACACGCCGGGCTTCAACAGCGAGCGCGACCTCCCCGGCTTCCTGATCGGGACCGACCCCCCGCTTCACCAGCAGCTCCGCAGCCTGGTCAACCGGTCGTTCTCGGCGAGGACGGTGGAGAGTCTGGAAGGCGCGGTCCGCAAGGCGGTTCGAAGGTATCTTGACCGCCTGTCGGGCCAGTCCGGATTCGACTTCTGTGCCGAGTTCGCCAACCGGGTCCCCGCCGAAGTGCTCTACGACTTGATGGGCGTTCCGGAAGCGGATCGGGATTTGGTCTTCAGCTACAACGAGGACTGGAACGACGTCGGTGAGCCGGGAGCGGAGGGGAGCCCTCCGTCCGAGCGGCACCTGCAGGGTGCGGCGAACATGTTCCGCTACGTCGCCGAGTTGGCGGCGCTCAAGCGTGAGCATCCGGCCGACGATCTGATCAGCGAGATCGTCCAGAAGTCGATCGTCCGGCCGAACGGCGTCAGCGGCCCGTTGGACGCGGCGGAGCTGGGCGGATTTCTCCTCACGGTCCTGGGAGCCGGCGTGGAGACGACGACCAAGATGCTCGCCGCCGCGATGGTCGCGTTCTTCCGGCATCCCGACGAATGGAGAAAGCTTCGCGCCGACCCGTCCAAGATTCCCCAAGCGGTGGAGGAGATCGGCCGGTACGACCCTCCCCTTCACTACATGGGCCGGAAGAGCGCCGTCGATGTCACCTTGCACGGCGTGACCGTGCCGGCCGGTTCCAACGTTCTGCTCCTGATCGGATCGGCCAACCGGGACGACCGGGCCTTCCCAGATCCTGATCGCTTCGATATCGAGCGGTCCCTGACGAAGCTTCCCCTGACCTTCGGATCCGGGCCGCACACCTGCTTGGGGGCGGCGCTGGCCCGCCTCGAGATGCGTGTCGCCCTGGAGGAGATCTGCATCGAGTGGCCGGAATTCGAGATCGACGAATCCGGTCTCGTGCGGGCCCGCACGTTCAACACGGCCGGATTCACACGGGTGCCGATCTCGGTCTAGGAAGGAGGGGGGCCTCCGATGCGGTTTGGGGTTCAACTGGGTGTCGATGCGCCGACCGACCCGGACGCGCTCGTCGAGCTGGCCGGTGCCGCTGAGGCTGTCCGCTTCGACTCTTTCTGGGTCGGTGACCATTTCGTCATGCCCGTGCGGATCGACGAGCAGGCCCATGGTCGGGACGTGGGTGGGAAACAGCCCTTCGCCGACCGCTCCAGGGCGCCGATCTCCGAGCCCCTGACGACCCTCTGTTTTCTGGCCGGGTCGGTCAGCCGGCTGCGCTTGGGCATCGCCGTGCTCGTGGTGCCGCTGCGCAATCCAGTACAAGCCGCGAAGATGCTGGCCAATCTCGACGTGTTGTCACGCGGCCGACTCGACATCGGCGTGGGCACCGGGTGGATCGAGCCCGAGTTCGAGGCATTGCGGACACCCCCGTTCGAACGCCGTGGGCGCGTCACCGACGACTATCTCGACGTCATGATCGAACTGTGGACCAACGACGAACCCCGGATCGACCGGGAGCATTACCGTGTCAGTGGCATCACCCTGTACCCGAAACCGATCCAGTCGCCTCACCCTCCGCTGTGGATCGGGGGCAACGGGCCGGCAGCGATACGGCGGGCCGCCCGCGTGGGCCACGGCTGGATGCCTCTCTTCCAGCCACCGGAGACGCTTCCCGGGAAGATCACGGAGCTTGAACGTCTACGGAGCGATTATGGCAGTGACCATGGGCCGCGTCCTCCGGCGGTCGTCGCCGTCGGCTGCCGCTTCGGCTTCCACGACGGCCGCGACTCCGACCGCCCACTCCTGAGTGGTACGCCGCGGCAGATGCGGGACGATGTGAAGCGGTACGAGGATGTCGGCATCGACGAACTGCACCTCATCACGGCGGCGCCGAATCAGGTGGTGGCCGAGGTGGTCGACGCCTGGAAGCGCTTCGACGACGAAGTCATCGACCGGCTCTAAACGGGCCGGTGGCCGAGTCTCGGGGAGTGAGACTCGGCCACCGGCCGTCGGGGGGATTTGAGGGATGCCCGCTACTTTCTGCTGAACTCCATCGGCGGCCGCGGCGAGTTCGGGACCTCGCCCGGAACCAGCTCGCCGGCCGGATCCAGGTGGGCCGACTTGGGCCTCGGGATCGGCGTTCCCTGGCTCGGGCAGGCGTAGTCCGTGCCGGGCCCACAGAGGTAGTTGGTGAAGTACGACCGCTTGAGCGTGTCCCTCGGCCAGCTGTCGCCGTGGATGGCGATGGCGTTCGTCGGGATGATGTAGAAGAGCAGGAAGAACACGTTGCAGGTGCCGTAGATGGCCGCGAACCGCAGGAACGACTTCTTGCGCTCGGTCGTGCGGACCTGGTCGATCCCCCGCTCGGCGATGGTCCGGCCCTTGTCGTCCTTGTAGTACCGCAGGAGGGCGAAGGCCGCCCAGGTGGTCCCCCAGCAGATCGGCTCGGTCAGGTGGATGCGGTACCAACTTCCGCCGAACACCGTCAGCCAGTGCGGCGTGGTCGGATAGGTCCAGTAACCGATACGGATGAAC
>JBHELE010000316.1:0-3904 GCA_046263235.1 Actinomycetota bacterium | reverse complement strand
GTTGGACATCAAGCCGGTGTTCCGGTTCGCTCGGGGGGAGGTCTCGCCGGTCGCCCGTCCCCGCACCCGGCGCCGCGCCATCGATCGGCTCGTGGACGAGACGGTGAGCGACATCGGGACACGACCGGTGCACGTCGCGGCCATCCATGCCGCCGCCGAGGACGAAGCGCAACAGCTCCTCGATGCGGTCGTGGCAAAGACACACGTACGGGAGGCGGTCCTGACCGAGGTCACACCGGTGATCGGGGCGAACACCGGCCCCGGCTTGCTCGGGGTGGCGTACTTCTGCGAGCGCGAATCGAGCTGAGGCCCCTCACTCCTGGGTCACCGCGTCCGCCGGTCACTCGCCAGGGGGCTAGGCTAGGCGCGTGAACGGCGGCCGGGTCCTGTGGCTGGTCGGGGCGTACGCCGCCGGGACCGTTCCATCGGCCCTGCTCGTGGCCCGAGCCAAGCGAGCCACGGCGCTGCTCGCGGCCAGCGGCCGCCGGGCGGGCGAGACCGACGCGCACATCCTGATGGCCCAGCATCTCGGGGTCGGCTGGACGGTCGTCGCCGCCACGCTCGACGTCCTGAAGGGATTCGTCGTCCTGCTGGCCGGGCGCGAATGGGGCGATCTCCCGCCGGCCTGGCTGGCGCTCGTGGGCGTGGCGGCGGTGCTCGGCCACACATTCCCGCTGTACGGTCGCGAGATGGCCGGCCGCGGGCTGGCCACCGCATCAGGTGTGTACCTGATCCTCTTGCCGTTCGAGATGGTGGTCGCCGGCGTGACGATCGTCGTTGGCAGGATCGTCCGAACGACCGGTCTGGCGACCACGGGGGCGATGGCCGCGGTCCCGATCCTGGCCGCCGCGCAAGGACAGCCGGGCGAGCTGATCGCCATGAGCGTGGCCATCTTCGGGATCCTGATGATCAGACGCCTCGAAGGGGTGGGAGATGTCGTCCGCTCGGGCATACCTACCGCCCGGGCCGTCCTATATCGGTGCGTATTCGACTCCAGCGGCCCCCCGGCAAGCGAGACGCCGAGCGCGGCGAGGGAGGACCTACCGGGCGCCTGACTGCACTGCCGGGCCACGGCCCTCGCGCTAGGCTCGGGGCGCCATGACCGTGATTGTGCAGAAGTTCGGCGGCACGTCGGTCGCCGACGTCGATCGCATTCGGGCCGTGGCCGACCGCGTGGCCCGAACGAAGGAACAGGGTCACGACGTGGTGGCCGTGGTCTCGGCGATGGGCGACACGACCGACGAGCTGATGGCCATGGCGCAGCAGCTGTCGGGGATGCCAAATCGGCGGGAGCTGGACCTGCTGCTCACCGCGGGAGAGCGGATCGCCATGTCCTTGCTCGCCATCGCGTTGAACGATCGCGGGCTCCCCGCCGCGTCCTACACCGGTTCCCAGGCCGGCATCATCACGGACAGCGTCCACGGCCAGGCTCGGATCATCGACATCCGGCCCGGGCGAATCCAGGAGTCGCTCTCGCGCGGCAACATCGTGATCGTTGCCGGGTTCCAGGGCGTTTCGACGGCGTTCGACGTGACGACGCTGGGACGGGGAGGGTCGGACACCACCGCTGTGGCGCTGGCGGCCGCGTTGGGGTCGGACGTCTGCGAGATCTACACGGACGTCGCCGGCGTCTATACCGCCGATCCACGGGTCGTGCCGGTGGCGCGAAAGCTCCACGCCGTGTCCTACGAGGAGATGCTCGAGCTGGCCGTCTCCGGGGCCAAGGTCCTGCAGGGCCGCTCCGTCGAGTACGCTCGTCGATACGGCGTTCGGATTCACGTCAGGTCCTCGTTCGACGACGACGACGGGACGTGGATCACGGAGGAGGACGCTCGCATGGAGCAAGCCATCATCTCGGGTGTGGCGGCCGACGAATCCGAGGCGAAGATCACGCTGGAGGACGTCCCCGACCGCCCGGGAGTCGCCGCGGAGATCTTTCGCGCGCTCGCGGACGAACGGGTGAACGTGGACATGATCGTGCAGAACGTGTCGCATCAGGGTCGAACCGATCTGTCATTCACCGCGCCCCGGGACGACCTTTCCGCCATCGCCAGCACGATGGAGCGAATCGTGGGGAAGGTCGGCGCGGCTCGCTACACCACTGACGACGGAATCGCCAAGGTCTCCCTGGTCGGAGCGGGCATGAAGAGCCAACCGGGTGTCGCGGCCGACATGTTCGCCGCGCTCGCCGACGAGGGCATCAACATCGAGATGATCTCGACCTCGGCGATCCGGGTGTCGTGCGTCGTCCGCGCGGCCGACGCCGACCGAGCGGTTCGAGCCGTGCACGAGCGGTTCGGCCTCTCTGAGGCGACGGCGGCCCGCGAGGAGCACGCGTAGATGGGCGGTCCACGAGTCGCGGTGGTCGGAGCGACCGGTGCGGTCGGGCGGGCCATGATTTCGATCCTGGAGGAGCGCGAGTTTCCCCTGGCCGACCTGGTCCCGATGGCCTCGGCCCGATCCGAAGGGAAGCGGGTGAGGTTCAACGGCGAGGAGCTCACCGTGCGCGCCCTCGGCGAGCGGTGGTTCGAGGGAATCGACCTGGCTCTGGTGTCCGCGGGCGGCGCCGTCTCGAAGGAAATCCTGCCGCCGGCCGCCGCGGCCGGCACCGTCAGCATCGACAACTCCTCGGCGTGGCGCATGGATCCGAAGGTGCCGCTGGTCGTGCCGGAGATCAATCCGCAGGCTGCCTTCGACCACCAGGGGATCCTCGCGAACGCCAACTGCACGGCGATCACCGCACTCATGGCCGTCGCACCGTTGCATCGCGCGTTCGAGCTTCGGTCGGTGATCACGTCGTCGTACCAGTCCGTGTCGGGTGCAGGTTGGAAGGGCGTCCTGGAGCTGGCCGAACAGGTGGAGAAGCTCCACGGGCAGGAGGAGGATCTGGCCCATCCCGACCCGCAGGCTCTACCCCGCGGCGATGTGTTCGCCCGAACCATCGCCTTCAACGTCGTTCCCCGCGTGGAGACGTTCGATCCGGCCGGCTCCGGGTTCACCACCGAGGAGCTGAAGATGGGATGGGAATTCAGAAAGGTCCTGGGCCTCCCAGACCTGTCGGTGGCCGCGACGGCAGTTCGAGTGCCCGTCCCGGTGGGCCACGCCGTGTCGATCTACGCCCAGTTCGAACGCGACGTGTCACCTGACGGCGGCCGCGAGGCCATCGAGTCAGCCCCGGGCGTGCGCGTCATGGACGATCCGGCCACCGACACGTTCCCGACGCCGCTGGACGCCGCGGGGATGGACGATGTCCTGGTTGGCCGGATCCGGCAGCCGGACGACAACGCTCGCGCGTTGATGCTGTTCGCGGTCGGCGACAACCTCCGAAAGGGCGCCGCCCTGAACACCGTCCAGATCGCCGAGCTGCTGACAACGAACGACCGGCGGGCTGGCTGACACCGTCCGTCCGGCCTCCCCCGTCCCGCGAGGGAAGCGTCGCCCATGCCTCGGCCTAGAAGAAGTCGGGGGTCCACGGGGACGGACCAGCGAACAGCCGTCCGAAGAGCTCGAGTGCCGGGTGGTCCGGATTGACCATCCCCATCCGCGACGCCTGCTGCGGCGTGGCGTACCCCGTGAACAGCGAGCTGAGCGCACCGATACGAATGGGCTCGGCGGCGGTTCCGTCGGGCGCTCGGGAGACGTGGACCTTGCCCCCGTCCGCTTCGATGAGGAATGCGCCCCGGTTGTCCGGAAAGAGGTCGTCATCGACCGCGAACACTCCGCTTCCCGAGACCTCCGGATAGCCTCGAGCCTCGAGGGCGCCGGGGACGTCCAGGATCCGGGACATGTTCCGAAACACCCACACCGGGCTGAGCGATTGCTCCGCCAGCAATAGAGCGAGTGGCTCGGTGGGCGCGCCGTGCCACTCGAGGTCCTGGCCCACGCCCTTGAACCGTCGGAAGTA
>JBHELE010000315.1:0-11584 GCA_046263235.1 Actinomycetota bacterium | reverse complement strand
GCCTACGGCCTCACTCCCGCGCTGGTCACGGCCCACCTCGCCACGGCGACGCTATTCGTCGGCATGCTCTCTTACACGACCGTCGGCTCGTTCGCCCTGGCCGCGCCGATCCAGGGTCCGCTCGACCGCGAGACGCGGTTGGCGTGGGGCGCGGCCGCGGCGGCGTTCGCGCCGATCCTGGTGGGCGGAGTCGTTCGAGGTGAGGGGGCCGGCCTGGCCTTCTCCGGGTGGCCGCTGATGGACGGTCGAGTGATCCCACCGCTCGGTTCGTTCGGAGCCGTTCTCCACTTCGCCCATCGCCTCCTCGCGGTCGCGGTGGGCATCGTCGTCGTCCTCCTGGCCGTGCGGCTGTGGCCGTATCGCCGGACCCGGACTCCTGCGGCCATCCTCGCCGCGGCCGCGGTCGGCCTGTTCTTCGCCCAGGTACTGCTGGGGGCGGCGAACGTGTGGACGAAGCTCGCGGTCGCCCCGGTCGTCGGGCACGTCGCCGTCAGCTCGCTCCTGTTCGGCGTCCTGGTCGCCGCGGCCGCGGCGTCGAGGGCGTGCGCGTGCAAGGAACGCGCAGCGACCCACGAGGTGGCGGACCGGGTCCCGGTCGCGTCGTCGTCCGTGCACGCATGAGGATGGGCCGATGAGAACCCGGTCGGATGCGAAGACGGCGGGCGACCGCGGCGCTTTCACCGACGTGGCGATCCGGCCGGACGGGGCCCGCGGTGCCCGCGGCGGTCGGGCCGAACGGCTCGCCGCCTTCGTCAAGCTGACGAAGCCGAGGATCATCCTGCTGCTGCTGGTCACCACTGTTCCGGCCATGATCCTGGCCGCTCGAGGCCTTCCATCTCTATGGCTGATCGTCGCGACGTTGGCCGGCGGAACCATCGCCGCCGGAGGCGCCAACGCCACGAACCAGTATCTGGACCGCGACATCGACGAGATCATGAGCCGGACCCGCGACCGTCCGCTGCCCCGCCACGTCATCCAACCTCGGCGGGCGCTGCTGTTCGGCCTGGCGCTTTCGGCCTTGGGATTCGGCTTTCTGGCCCTGACCGTGAATCTTCTCGCGGCGTCGCTCGCGGTCGGAGCGATCGCGTTCTATGTCCTCGTCTACACGATGTGGCTGAAACGGCGGTCTCCTCAGAACATCGTGGTCGGGGGCGCGGCCGGGGCCGTCCCCGTGCTGGTGGGGTGGGCGGCCGTGACCGGGACAGTGGGCTGGCCTGCCGTCGTGCTGTTCGCCATCGTGTTCATGTGGACCCCGCCGCATTTCTGGGCTCTGTCCCTCCGCTTCCGGGGCGACTACGCCGCGGCCGGGGTCCCGATGCTTCCGGTCGTCGCCGGGCCCGACCGCACCTCGCGCCAGATCGTGCTCTACGCCGTGCTCCTCGCGGCGACCACCTTGGTGCTGGTCCCGGTGGACCGGATGGGTGTCGTGTACACGGCTTCCGCCGTGCTCCTCGGCGGGGCCTTCATGTGGCGGGCGGTGCGGGTCCGACGCACCGGGACCGCGGCAGCCGCGATGGAGCTGTTCCGGTGGTCGATCGGGTACCTCGCCCTGCTGTTCCTGGCCATCGCCGTGGATACGGTGGTCCGATACGGCGTCTGACGGAAGACCGCCTGGGCGGCAGAAGGAACCCGGATGCTATCGTGTGGCCCGGCCCCTTGCGGTGCCATCCAGGTCGCTACGAATCAGACTGAGGGAGGCATGACGGCTCCGAGCAGGGCGCGGCTGATCCGGATCGTCACGGGGGCCCTCGTCCTGCTCACGCTCCTGCTCGTCGCCTGTTCCGAGTCCCTTCCCCAGGACACACTCTCGCCGGTCGGGCCGGAGGCGAAGGAAGAGGCCAGCCTGTTCTGGATCGTCTTCTGGATCGCCGCCGTCGTCTTCTTCTTCGTGGAGGGCCTGCTGGTCATCGCCATGATCAGGTTCCGCCACCGTCCGGGGCGGGGAGTCCCGACCCAGGTCCACGGCAACCGCCGCCTGGAGATCCTCTGGACGCTGGCTCCCGCGCTCCTGTTGGCGGGGATCGCCGTGCCGACGGTCGGCTCGATCTTCTCGCTTGCCGCCCGGCCGCCCGGGGACGTCCTCGACATCACGGTCACCGGGCACCAGTGGTGGTGGGAGGTCGAGTACGAGAGGGAACGCGTCATCACGGCGAACGAAATCCATATTCCGGTCGGACGCCCCGTCGACGTCGAGATCACCTCCGTCGACGTGATCCACAGCTTCTGGGTGCCGCTGCTCGCGGGGAAGCAGGATCTCGAGCCGGGACGGACGAACCGCCTGACGCTGAACGCGCCCAAAGTGGGGACATATGTCGGTCAATGCGCCGAGTTTTGCGGGGCCTCACACGCCAACATGCGGCTGCGCGTGATCGCGGATACCCCGGCGGGCTTTCAGCGGTGGGTGGACGAACAACGGGCCAAGCCGGCCGCCCCGTCGGCGGCCGCCGCCGAGGGGGCGGACCTGTTCGCCAACGGGAGGTTCTCGGGGTTGCTCGCGAACGGAGAGCCGGCGCCGGTCCAGCCCTGCACGGCGTGTCATTCCACCGACCCGGCGGTGGGCGGCACGATCGGACCGAACCTCGCCCACCTCATGAGCCGAAGCACGTTCGCCGGCGCCATGTTCGAGCTGAACGAGCGAAACCTGCGATTGTGGCTGCAAGACTCTCCTGCCATGAAACCTGGATCCGACATGCCGAACTTCGATATCTCGGACGAGCAGATCGACGCGCTGATCGCGTACCTGAGGACGCTGGAATGACGGCGGTGATCGATGGCTGACGTCGCGGTCGAGCCGGTCGTTCGAGTTCGTCGGCCTCTGTTCCGTCGCCCCACCGCCACCACCGGCTGGTGGAGCTGGGTGACGACGATCGACCACAAGCGGATCGGAATCCTGTACTTCCTCACCTCGCTGTTCTTCTTCCTGGTCGGTGGGATGGAGGCGCTGCTCATCCGGGCTCAGCTCGCCCGGCCGGACGGCCAGGTCCTCAACGCGGAGCAGTACAACCAGATCTTCACCATGCACGGCGTCACCATGATCTTCCTGGTCGTGATGCCGATGTCGGCGGCGTTCTTCAACTACTTCATGCCAATCATGATCGGGGCCAGGGACGTGGCGTTTCCCCGGCTCAACGCGTTCAGCTACTGGGCGTTCCTGTTCGGCGGGCTGTTCCTCTATTCGAGCTTCCTGCTGGGGGGAGCGCCGAACGGCGGGTGGTTCGCGTACGCCCCGCTGAACGCCCAGGCCCCGACCACGCACAACATGGACTTCTACGCGCTGGGGCTGCTGATCCTGGGCATCTCGTCCACGGTCGCCGCCGTGAACTTCATCGTCACGATCGTCAACCTGCGTGCCCCCGGCATGAGCCTGTTCCGCATGCCGGTCTTCGTGTGGATGACGTTCGTCGTGCAGTTCCTGTTGGTGTTCGCCCTGCCGATCATCACCATCGACCTGGTCGAGCTGCTGATCCAGCGGCGGTGGGGGGCGCTGTTCTTCGACGCGTCGAAGGGCGGCGATCCGCTCTTGTGGCAGCACCTGTTCTGGCTGTTCGGCCACCCCGAGGTGTACATCCTGATCCTGCCGGCCATGGGGATCGTGTCGGAGATCCTCCCGGTGTTCTCGCGCAAGCCGTTGTTCGGCTATCCCGTCGTGGTGTTCTCCGGTATCGCCATCGGGATCATGGGGTGGGGTGTGTGGGCGCACCACATGTTCGCCGTCGGATTGGGACCGGTGGCGAACTCCGCCTTCGCCCTGTCGACGATGTTCATCGCCGTCCCCACCGGGGTGAAGATCTTCAACTGGATCGGCACGATGTGGGGCGGCGACATCCGGTTCAAGACGCCGATGCTCTTCGCCATCGCCTTCATCGCGATGTTCATCGTGGGCGGGCTGTCGGGCGTGACGCACTCGATCGTGCCGTCCGACTACCAGCAGACCGACACGTACTACGTCGTGGCCCACTTCCACTACGTGCTGTTCGGAGGCAGCATGTTCGGCCTCTTCGCCGGCATCTACTACTGGTGGCCGAAGGTCACCGGGCGGCTGTTGAACGAGACCGTCGGCAAGGTGCATTTCTGGCTCATGCTGATCGGGTTCAACGTGACGTTCGCGCCGTTCCACTGGCTGGGGCTACAGGGGATGCCCCGCCGCATCTACACGTATCCCTCCTACGGTGGGTGGAACACCTGGAACTTCATCTCCACCATCGGGGCGTTCACCATCGCGCTGTCGGTCGCGGTCTTCCTGTACAACGTGGCCCGGACCGTCCGGAAGCCGGAGTTCGCCACCGATGACCCATGGGACGGGCGGACCCTGGAGTGGACCATCCCGTCGCCGCCACCGCCGCACAACTTCGACGAGATCCCCGTGGTGCACTCGATCGACGAGTTCTGGCACCGGAAGTACGCCGAAGGGGAGGACGGGCGCCTGGCTCCGGTCGTGGCGGGGGCGTCCGACGGGCACGACGATTCCGGCATCGGTGCGGCGCACGCCGATGGTCACACCGACGGGCACGCCGAAGGACATGGCATTCACATGCCGTCGCCCTCGTACTTCCCGGTCCTGACCGCGCTGGGGCTTCCGATCCTGTCCTACGGGATCCTGTACTCCCCGATCCTGGTGATCGACGGTGCCCTGCTCCTACTGGCGGGCCTCTACGGGTGGGCGCTCGAGCCGTCCACGGAGCCGGAACCGAAGCTCCAGGCGGTCGAGGAATCGGACGGGGTGACGACGTAACGATGGCGACCCAGGCCGTGGCGGGCCACGGTGACCGTCCCGCGGAGCATGCGGTCCAAACCGCGACGGGACTGTCGAACACCAAGCTGGGGATGTGGGCGTTCCTCGGCTCGGAGTGCCTGCTGTTCGGGGCGCTCATCTCCACGTACATCCTGTATCGGGGCCGGGGGCCCGAAGGCCTTCCCGACGCGATCCCGCACAACCACTACGACATCCCGTACACGTCGGTCAGCTCGTTCGTCCTGCTGATGAGCAGCCTGACCATGGTTCTGGCGCTGGCCGCCATCCAGCGCGGCCAGCACGAACGCCTCCGGACATGGTTGATGGCCACCGCGCTCCTGGGGATGGTGTTCATCGCCGGGCAGGTCTACGAGTTCACGGCGTTCGTGAAGGAGGGCCTGTCGATCAAGTCGAGCCCGGCCGCCAGCGCCTTCTTCACGTTGACCGGGTTCCACGGTGCCCACGTCACCGGCGGCATCCTCATGCTCCTGTCGCTGTTCGGCATGTCGCTGGATGGGCGACTGCCGACCGAGCGGGCCGAGGTCGTCGAGCTCGTCGGGCTGTACTGGCACTTCGTCGACATCGTCTGGATCATCATCTTCACGGTCGTGTACCTCATCCCGCTGCAGAGCCCGTAAGCCGCCGATGGATACCTCGGAGACCGTGCAGGAAACCGCCCGGGAAACGGAGCACCAGGCCGTCGTTCACGAGCCCGAGCTGGCCGTTCATCCCGGTCCGGCCGAATACGTGAAGGTCGCCGTGATCCTGTCGGTCGCCACCGCCATCGAGGTCGGCCTGTACTACATCGCGAACATCCCCGGGGCCGTGTACGTGGGCCTGCTGGTGTTCTTGATGACGCTGAAGTTCGCACTGGTCGTGTTGTGGTTCATGCACTTGCACTTCGACAGCCGCTTGTTCCGCCGGCTGTTCGTGCTGGGGATCGGCCTGGCCGCGTTCGTCTACGTGGCCGTCCTGCTGATGTTCCGAGTGTTCATCCGGAGCTGAGGGTGCGCCACCTTCCTCCGGTCCATTTGCACGCCGAGGTCGTGGCGCTGGTCGTGGCGCTGGTCGTGGCCTACGAATGGGCGGTGCGGCGCCTGGGACCGACCCGGGTCGGGCCCGGCGAGACCGCGGTGACCGCTCGACAGCGGTGGGCGTACTGGTCCGGCGTGGCGGCCACGGCCGTGGCCGCGGAGTGGCCGGTTCACGACATCGCCGAGCGGTACCTGTTCAGCGTGCACATGTTCCAGCACCTGCTGCTGTCTCTGGTCGCGCCGGGCCTGATGTTGCTCGGCACGCCGGCGTGGTTGCTTCGCCTCATTCTTCGTCCCCGATGGCTTCGGGCCGTGGTCGGACAACTGACCCGTCCGTTCTATGCGCTCGTGCTGTTCAACGCGGTGATCGTCGTGACCCACTGGCCGGCATGGGTCGCGCTGACCGTTCGGAGCGAGCCGTTCCACTTCGTCGCTCACGCCTTGCTGTTCGGGGCCGCCCTCTGCATGTGGTGGCCGGTGGTGAGCCCGCTCCCGGAGATGCCGACGCTGTCGTATCCGGCGCGGATGATCTACCTGTTCCTGCAATCGATCGTGCCGACGGTTCCGGCTTCGTTCCTGACGTTCGGGAGCGAGCCCCTCTATCGCGTGTACGCCACGTTCCCGCGGCTGTGGAACCTCGACGTGCTGACCGACCAGCGAATCGCCGGGCTGACCATGAAGCTCGCGGGCGGGGCGATCCTGTGGGTCGTGATGGCCGTGATCTTCTTCCGATGGTTCGGGCAGGAGCAGAAGACGCCGGGGTGGGACGCCGTCGAGTGGCACCGCGCCGAGCGCGACATCCGGGTGGCGATGAATCCGCGCCATGAGGTCCCACGCCCGTGAGCGACCAGCCGCCCCACGCCGGATCTCCCCGCCCCGCGCTGCCGCCGGTCGCGTATCCGTTGCTGGCGTTCGTGTTCGGCGGCATCCTCGTGTTCAGCCTGTCGCGCGTGCTGCTGGCGGTTTCGAAGGCGGCGGCGCCGGTCATCGGCCTGCTCGTCGCCATCAACGTCCTCGTCGCAGCGGCACTCATCGCCTACGGCGGCCGGGTTCGGCGCAGGCCGGCGTCGTTCCCCCTCCTCGTGGTGAGCGGGATCGTGGTCATCGCCGTGGGGCTGGTCGCGGCCGGGCTCGAGGGTCCGGTCGAGGAGGAGACTCCTACGGAGGGCCCGGCGGCCCCGACCACCATCCAACTCGCGGCCAAGGATCTGAAGTTCGACAAGACCGAGCTGTCCTTTCCGGCTGGATCGGCGGTGGAGATCGTGTTCGCGAACGAAGACGCCGGTGTGCAGCACAACGTGTCGGTCTTCTCCGAGCAGGAGCCGGCGATCGCCGTGTTCACAGGCGAGATCTTCGCCGGCGTGGCGACTCGCACGTACTCGTTCACCGCGCCAGGCGAGCCGGGTCAGTACGCCTTTCGATGCGACGTCCATCCCACCGAGATGACGGGGACCGTCGCGGTCACCGCCGAGGGTGGCGGGGCGGGTGAGCCTGGTGGTGGTGCCGGCGGAGGCGTCTCGGTCGTCGCCAAGGGGCTGGCCTTCCAGCCGACCGAGGTCACGGCGCCCGGAGGGGGTCAGGTCACCATCAGCTTGGACAACCAGGACTCGGGCCTTCTCCACAACATCCACGTGTTCCGCGGCGAGGACGCCACCGCGCCGTCGCTGTTCGCCGGCCCGATCATCACCGGGCCGGCGAAGCAGGAGTACTCGTTCGCCGCGCCGCCACCCGGCGCCTACTTCTTCCACTGCGACGTGCATCCCAACATGACGGGGACCCTGAACGTCACGTAGCCCCGCGAATCGTCACCCCGGCGGCCGCCGCCACGCCCCGTCGCGGAACCGAAGTCCCGCCGCCTGGACGACGGTCGCCAAGACGTCCTCGTGTCGGAACAGGTCCGAAGGCATCAGGGCGCGGCCCCTTCCATGGCCCAGGACGCGCCAGCCGCCGAGCGGCCACCTCGGCGGAACGACCGCCCGGCACTCATTCCAGGGGAGCCGAAACGCCGACCTGGCGAGATATCGGATGACGATCGCATCCGGTCCGGCTTCGACGGCGGTCACCCGAGTGACGACTCCGGCCGCGGCGATCCCGCCACCGGAGAGAATCAGACCGCATCCGCGCCACGGATCCGAGAGCGTCGCCGCGCCGAGGCCGGCGATGGCGGCGCCCGCGGCCGCCGGGAGCCACGTCACGGACGACGTCCGCATCGATCGGTGGATCGCGGGCTCCCGAGGCGGCCTCCCCCGTCGAAGCCCTGCCGTCCGAACCCATTCGGCCACCGATATCGCCCACAGCGAGGCCACGGACGCCGCCGCGATCGATGCGGCGGCCGTGGTCGCGTTCATGTCGTGCCGGACCGTACCGAGCGGCTCCGACATCGACGTGACCGTCGACGACCGCGAGGCTCCGCCGGGGTCCTTGGGATACTGACCGCCGTGAAGGCGCCTCCCCATTCGGCCACAGACCTCGCCGCCGTTCGGCGGCTGTTTCGCGACGTTCCCGTGGCGCACGTCGGCACCACCGGGGCGGACGGATCGCCCCACGTCGTCCCGCTGTGGTTCGTCTGGCTCGAGGACGCGGTCTACGTCACCTGCCGCCGAGGCTCCGTCGTGGCGGCCAACCTCGAGCGGGGCGGCGAGGTGGCCCTGGCCATCGACCGCGGCCTGCGCTGGACCGAGCACCACGGCGTGCTCGTCCGGGGACAGCCGGAGCTGCTCGCGGCCGACCATGCCACCGCGAGAAGGGCGCTGTCCGCGTGGTTCGAGAAGTACTCGGAGCACCTGTCGGGACCGGGGTTCGGCGTGTACACGCGTGACGTCGAACATCCGGTGATCGCTCGGATCGAGGCCGCTCGCGTGGCCACGTGGGGGGCGCCGCTGCGCCCCTGAATGCGAGGGTTCGGGCGGTCCCCGGGCGTTTGCGGCGCCCTGCGGTCGCACCTAGGATTCACTTCGTGAATTCATTCACAAAGTCCGGACGGGATGAGCTCACACGCTTCGACCTCACCGTCCGCGCTCCTCAGGATCCTGCGACACCCCCCCGCCCTCGGAGGTTCTGACGACCAGTTCCTTCGACACCGATGTCCTCGTGGTCGGCGCGGGCCCCGGCGGGTCGGCCGCCGCGTATCACCTGGCGAAGCAGGGCGTCGACGTCGCGCTGGTGGACAAGGCGATCTTTCCCCGAGAGAAGGTGTGCGGCGACGGCCTCACCCCCCGAGGCGTGCGGGCCCTGCAGCACATGGACATCGACCCCGCGGCGGCGGGGTTCGTTCGGATCGACGCCCTTCGCAGCCATGGTCTGGATGGCGTGGTCGACGACTACCGGTGGCCGGACGTGCGCGGGTTCCCCTCCTTCGGTGTGGTTCGCACGCGGTTCGAGTTCGACAACCTGCTGATGGAGCATGCCGTGAAGGCAGGGGCGCTGTTCCACCAGGGAACGGAGGCGGGCGGCCCCGTGATCGACGGGCGGTGGGTCACCGGCGCCGCGCTGACCGACCAGGACGGCCGAACGAGGACGGTCCGGGCGAGGTTCGTCGTGGCCGCCGACGGCGCGTCCAGCCGGTTCGCCTCGCGCGCCGGGGTCCGGCGAGATCCGAGCAAGCCGGTGGCGATCGCCGCCCGGCGGTACTACCGGGTCGATCGGCGGCCCGACCCGGTGTTCGAGGCGTTCCTGAACCTGCCGGACCCGACGTCGGAGACCCCGGGCCTGCTCGCCGCGTACGGATGGATCTTCCCGGTGGGCGAAGGCTTGCTCAACGTCGGGACCGGCGTGCTGAACACGTTCACGCGATTCCGGGAGATGTCGGCGAGGCGGGTCATGGACATCTTCTTGGCCCAGCTCCCTCCGGAGTACGGGATCACCGAGGAGAACGCCGTGGGGCCCCTGCTGTCGGGACCCATCCCGATGGGGATCAACCGTACCCCGGTGGCCGTCCCAGGCCTGCTCGTGGTGGGCGACGCGGCCGGGGTCACGAACCCGTTCAACGGAGAGGGAATCGCCTACGCGATGGAGACCGGCGAGCTGGCGGCCGAGCTCCTGACGGACGCGATCACCCGGGGGCGGCCGGCCGTTGCCCAGATGTATCCGGTGATGGTCAAGCAACGGTACGGGCGGTACTTCCGCCTCGGAAACGGATGGGTTCGGATGATCGGGAAGCCGACGTTCATGCGGTTCGCCGTGGACCACGGGTTCCCGCGGCGGTGGGCCATGCAGTTCGCCCTTCGGCTGATGGCGAATCTGTGGGACGAAGACGGCCGGGACCTGCCGGATCGAATCATCAAACGGCTGACGGCGATGGTCCCGGCCGGATGACGGAGGGCGAATGACCACGGGGTACGTGCCGATCGTGATCCTCGGGATCCTGGCCGGGGCGTTCGCCGTGCTGTCGTTGATGGTCTCCTCGCTGCTCCGCCCGAAGCGGCACGTCGCCGCGAAGGAGGCGCCGTACGAGTCCGGAATCGTGCCGATCCGGCTGCCCAAGGCGTCGCGGTTCCCGGTGAAGTTCTACGTCGTGGCGATGCTGTTCATCATCTTCGACATCGAGACGATCTTCCTGTTCCCGTGGGCCGTCGCGTTCCGGCAGCTCGGCCTGTTCGGGCTGCTGGAGATGGTCGTGTTCATCGGGCTGGTGTTCGTGGCCTATCTCTACGTGTGGCAGAAGGGCGGCCTCGAGTGGGAGGGCCCCCGAAGCGGCGCGCGACGAGGCACGCCGTCCGAGCCTCTTCCGGCGTCCGCCGAGCGAGGCCCCGGTGAGCAGTCGGCCGAGGCGTTGCCGGCCGGCGTGCCGGCGGGGGATCGCTGATGCCGGTCCAGCGGATCGAAGGCGTGCACCTGGGCCGGTCCGAGGCCGACGTCCGCGAGGAGGCCGAGCGCGGCATCCTCGTGACCACCCTGGGCAAGGCCGTGGCGTGGGCGCGGAAGAACTCGATGTGGCCGGCCACCTTCGGCCTGGCCTGCTGCGCCATCGAGATGATGTCGGCCGGCGCCGCCGACTACGACCTGGCCAGGTGGGGGATGGAGATCTTCCGGGCCTCACCCCGCCAGGCCGACCTCATGATCGTGGCAGGCCGGGTCTCGCAGAAGATGGGCCCCGTCCTCCGGCAGATCTACGACCAGATGCCCGAGCCGAAATGGGTGATCTCCATGGGGGTATGCGCCTCGTCCGGCGGGATGTTCAACAACTACGGGCTGATCCAGGGCGTGGACACGCTCGTGCCGGTCGACATCTACGTTCCCGGATGCCCTCCCCGCCCCGAGATGCTCATGTACGGGATCCTTCGCCTCCACGAGAAGGTCCAGCGCGAGGCTCGCATCAAGTGATGCCGCCGCCGGAGCTCGCCGCGCGGTTGAGGGACCGCTTCGCGGAGGTGCTGGAGGCACGGGGGGAGGTGACGGTGACGGTGGCGGCCGATCAACTGCCGAGAGCGCTGCAGTTCCTCAAGGACGAGCCGGATCTGTCGTTTCGGTTCCTGTCGGACGTGACGGCGACGGACTGGCCCCGCTCCGAGCCCCGGTTCTGGTTGGCCTATCACCTGCTGTCGCACGAGCACCACCATCGCGTCCGCGTCAAGGTGGGGTTGCCCGCGGCCGAACCGCGGGTTCCGTCGGTGACGGCGATGTACCCGGCGGCGAACTGGCTGGAGCGAGAGGTCTTCGACTTCTTCGGCATCACGTTCGACGCACACCCGGACCTCCGGCGCATCGAGATGCCCGAAGGATGGCTCGGGCATCCGCTCCGCAAGGACGAACCCCTGGCGGGGGTCAACACGCAGTACAAGGGCGCGTTCATCCCGCCGCCCGACGAGCGGGGCGTGTG